>JALOMU010000171.1 GCA_025455285.1 Flavihumibacter sp. | reverse complement strand
GTTTCCATTTCTTCCAGCATTATAAAAGGACATACCCAGTGCTTCTTCAAATGCTTTTGGATGGTAATGATTGCGTGCACGGGAAGAGCCAAAGACCATCAGGTCTTCCCTGCTTTTTTCCATCGCATAAATGGTTTCGTAATCAGGACCTGATTTTTGCTGGAAATAAAATTTTCTCAACACATTTCCAACCACGAAATCAATCGCAAATAATACCCCCAGGAAGACTACCAGGCGTACCAGGAATTTTTTAAATCCGGGATTGGCAACTAATTGATTCAGCATACTGGTTAAAATTGAAAATAGATAAACTGGCTTCCGTCAAACACTCCGATGAGCAGAATCAGCGCAATTAATACCATATAAGTAGCATAGCGGACAACTGCACTCCGGTGTTCCAGTAGGGGTGAAACATTCTTGAAATATTCGTGTTTAATTTCCCGGGCCATTAAAACCGCCATTCCGATCAGACCATAAAACATCTGCGTAAAATCAGTAAAGAGTGGTCCATTCAGGGTGAAGATTTTCTTCACAATCAGGAAAGCATCCTGTACCGATTCTGCACGGAAGAAGATCCAGGAAAAACAGATCAAAATAAAGGTCATCAGAATATTACCCGTCTTCTTTATCCATGCAGGTAATGGGACCTTACCATCCAGCTGCTTGTCAATATAACGGGCCCGGATCAGTGCAAACACCAGATAGAAACCATTTAACGCACCCCAGATGATATAAGTCCAATTGGCTCCATGCCACAAACCACTGATCAGGAAGGTAAAAAAGAGATTGAAATACCATCTTGGAATAGGTACCCGGTTACCTCCCATGGAGATATACAGGTAATCCTTAAACCAGGTAGAAAGTGAAATATGCCAACGACTCCAGAATTCAGAAATGCTGGCAGAAAGGTAAGGGCGATTGAAGTTCTTCATCAGATCATAACCCATAACCCGCGCTGCACCAATTGCAATATCAGAATAACCTGAAAAATCACAATAGATCTGGAATGCGAAAAACATGGTAGCAACAGCTAGCGTTAAACCGGTATGTTCATCCGGGTTACCATATGCTGCGTTTACATAGATGGCCAGCCGATCTGCGATTACCAGTTTCTTGAAGAATCCCCATAACATCAGCCGAAGACCGCTCACCACTCTTTCATAGTCAAATTTATGTTCGGTTCTAAACTGGAAGAGCAGGTTTTGCGGACGTTCAATTGGACCGGCAACCAACTGCGGATAGAACATTACATAGAGGGAATAAATCCCGAAATGACGTTCGGCTTTCTGGTGGCCCCGATACACTTCAATAGTGTAGCTCATGGCCTGAAAGGTGTGAAAAGACAATCCAATTGGAAGCAGGATGGACAGATAAGGAATGGGATTTTCCCATCCGGCGCCATGCAGCAGGAAAGTTAGGTTATCGTTTAGAAAATTGTAGTATTTGAACACGGCTAATACGCCAATATTGGCAACCAGGCTTAAGACCAGGAACTGTTTTTTCTTTTTTCCCTGGGCCTCCTCGATCCAGATGCCGGCGAAATAATCAATCACAATGGTGAAAAAGAGAATGAGTATATACACCGGCACAAAAGCCATGTAGAAATAACAGCTTGCCACCAGCAGCAGGAACCATCTGTATTTTTGGGGTAGTATAAAATACAGGGAAGTTACCAGGATAAAAAAAATGACAAACTCGATAGAATTAAACAGCATATATCTGAGGTTCGTTACAGTTTGAATTCAGGATCAACCTTTACCCAGCGCACCCATCAGTGAGCCGACTTTTTTTAGCAATTGATAGCTGACTGTATAATAATTGGTGCAGGCTACCACTTCACCGCCAAAAGACTGTTTGAAATTATTGATACCGAGCAGGGCCTTATCTTCCGTATTCTGGGTATAACCACCGAAGTCGTAAACTTTATAACCCAGTTCCCGGAAATGCATCATGTCTTTGTAGTGAAGCGCTTTATTTGCTTTTGCAATCAGGGATTTATCAAAGGCATCATCGGTTCTTTTAGAAGCCGAATGAAAGGCTCTTACAATCTTATAAGTATCATCTATTAAAGTACTATGAGCAACCAGGATGCGTCCCTGGTGTTTGGCATAACTCAATTTTAAGAAACCCTCCATCTCTTTAATCCGTCGCACACTGGTTGTGCCAATATTAACGGAGCGGGCAAACTCATTGAAAAATTCTACGAAGCCTTCCACATCATTATGGAATTCAAATTCAACACCTGCTTCTTCAGCTTGCCGGATCTGCTGCCTGTTCGACTTTAGAAATCCTGCATAAATCGTATCATGATCCAGGGTCAGATCATTTTCAATAGTGTAAGTGACATCTGAATAACCAGGTTTTACCGGCGTTGTTCGGTTTTTTACATGCAACCAGGCGGTTGGCAGTATCATATCCAGGAATCCGGGTTCACAGTGATACCAGTTCTCTTTAACGTTCAGGAATAAAAACTTCTTCTTAAAACTTACCATCTGCTCTTTGTTTTACTACGGTTCGGAAACAGGTTTAATTAGGTGGAAACAATCGTTGCCAGTAGCCATTTATTTTAGCCAGGTTTTCATAATAACCACCCTCATCATTCACGGAATATCGGGGTATCTCCAATCTGGATACGGTAGCTGTATTAATTTGTCCGGGTTTGGTTGTAAACCCTAACCGGTACCCATATTTATCAGCCAGTTCTAATGTCGTGTCATTATAATCACCATTCGGATAAGCCAGGTATACAGTGTTTTGCTGAAGCCATTCATTTAATAGCGATTGTCCTTCTTCCAGTTCTTTAGACTGGCGGACTGCATCACAATTTTTAAGAATGGGATGGCTTACTGTATGTGCTCCGATGGTTATATAGGGATGTTTTGCCAGTACTTTCAACTCAGACAAGGTCATACAACTACGTTCAAGTTTCAGGTGTTGTTTAAGTACATCGAGCTTGAGATCAAAATCCTTCGCAGGAAGTACCTTGAATGACTCCACTGTAGGTAATCCTGTAAACGTTGATTGCTCTTTTTTTCCAGCATAATCCCACCAGTAATTGCCTTCTAGTACTGGATTGGTTGGTATAAAAACCGTAACCGGTACTTTATATTTTTCAATCGTTGGAAGCAGGTCCGGGTACTCTTTGTTTCCATCATCAAAACTGATAAATGCCAATCGCTTTGCCGGTGCCTGCTTTTGTAGTATAAGTTCGTCCAATTCCCGGATGGAAATAAACCGGTAGCCTTTTTTATGAAGCCAGCTGATCATCTGATGAAACAGATTTACAGATGGGTTATGGAAGTATACTGAAAGGATTTTATTGTCATCCGGCCGACTTACCAACCGTAATCCCATCAGTGTGGCTCCAATTATTTCTTTTATCAGACTCATACGGCAGGTACGGATTTTTCAGATTTAACCAGTTGCAGATAAAACCGTTCTGTCTTTTCAGCAACTGATCGGGCCATGTAATTTTCAATAGCCTTTTGTTTAGCTATTTTTCCCATCTGCTGCATAATTACAGAATCATTATAAAGATTTTTGAGTGCGGAAACCGCAGGTGAAATCGAATCCAGGTCAAACAGAAATCCGGTTTTTCCTTCTTCAATCATTTCCGGAATACCACCAACACGGGTTGCCAAAACCGGTCGCCCGGCTGCCATTGCCTCAGCGATGCTCATTGGCAGGGTTTCCTGCCTGGATGTAAGTACCAGCATATCTGCCCGCTCAAGAATAGCAGGCACTTCCGAATAAGCAACCCAGCCATTGAAACGAACCTGCTTTTCGAGCCCGTTCGTCCGAATATAATTTTCCATTAGTTCCTGGTAATCAGGTGAACCAAATCCTCCACAAAATTCTACAGTATAAAAGAGTCCTTGTTTATTAAGCTCATTCAATATCTCAAGTAAAAGCATTGGATTCTTGCGATCATTCAATACACCAACAAATACAAGGTGATTGGTCATTTCTGCTTTCAATGGAATGCCAGCATACCTGGATGGAATCGCATTGGGAATAACACTGATCGTCTGATGTTTACGGATTTTAAATTGCTCTCTTAAATAAGAAGATATCTGGATTATATTATTGGGATATAACCAGTCTCCTATTAATGCATTTACAAATATGGCCATACGTTGCTTCCATTCCTTGGCCACTTTAAATTCTGCCCAGGGTATTCCGTGAATTGTAATAAGATGGGGAAGTGAAAACATGCTCGCCCATCGCGTAAATAATAAAGTACCGCCGATCTGATAATGAACCAGATGGGGGCGAAATTGCTTTATCAATTTTCGTAGCCGTCCTACACTTACAAAAAAATAATTGAGGCTGCTGGAAGGCATAGGACCTTCGGGCATATAATAGATCCTGACATTTTCTGCAAACTGAATTTCAAGTGGCTCCTTTAATTCTTCTGTAATGGATACCAACAATATTTCTGTCTCACCAGTTTCAGCAAAGCCACGCAAAAGATTCATTACCGCAGAATGAACTCCCCCGGTAATTTGCTCAATCCTGGTTGGCATATTTGGCACCACTATCATGGCCCGCAATTTATCTTCCGGCTGCCTACTCATTCAGAAATGCTTTTAGTTTACTTCCAAGTGCTTTATGATCAAAATGCTTTAGCCCCAATTCATATCCGTTTTGCCCAATTGCAGCTGCTTCCTCCGGATGCTCCATTACAAAATTCATTTTTGAAGCAAACTCCTTTTCATCATACTGATTGCACAGCAGGGCATTTTCGCCATCCGTAAAAAAATGAGCAACTTCTCCAATTTTAGTGGAAATGATCACCTTTCCGGAAGCACAGTATTCCCCTATTTTGTGAGGGAAACGAGCAATATCCTGTTGCGTTGGACGCAATGGTATTAACAGTGCCTGACTGGTCATATATAAATCAACCAATTCCTGCAACGGTAGCTTTGAAAATAGCTTTATTCGGTTTACGTGAGGACTGCTATTAATCCTTTCTTTTAATCGCTTCATTTCCCATTCACTTCCATTTGAAACCAGATAAAGTGCATACCGGTGTTCCGCCATTTGCTCATAGGAAGAAATAATAAAAGAAATTACTTCAAAATAACCTGCATGTCCACAGTAAAGAAAAAAAGGTTCAACCGGTCTAGCGCAACTTTGGAATTTTTCAAATTCAACTATGGAAGGT
>JALOMU010000170.1 GCA_025455285.1 Flavihumibacter sp. | reverse complement strand
GGTTACCCGTTTTGTCAACAATATCATGTGGCAAGGGAAAAAGAGTGTAGCCTTCGAAATTTTCTATGATGCCGTTGACAAGGTGAGCAAAATCACCAACGAAGATGGTTATGAAATCTGGAAAAGAGCGATCGCTAACGTAACTCCTGCTGTTGAAGTACGCAGCCGTCGTATCGGTGGTGCAACCTTCCAGATTCCTTCTGAGGTTCGTCCCGACAGAAAAATCTCCCTCAGCATCAAATGGCTGATTCGTTTCAGCCGCGAACGAAATGGTCGCAGCATGGCTGATAAACTGGCTAACGAAATCGTTGCAGCCAGCAAAGGGGAAGGTGGTGCATTCAAGAAAAAAGAAGACACGCACCGTATGGCTGAAGCCAACAAGGCATTCTCACATTTCCGGATCTAACATTCTAACTTACCTTTTCATAGGCCGGTTCGCTCACAAGCGGACCGGTTTTTTTTGTGGTGTATCTGAAACACTTATTTCGTACATTCATTGCCCTAATAATACCCAAAATTTCAGGTTATGTCTACCAGGAGAACTTTTTTGAAACAAGCTTCCCTGCTCACGCCTGCAGCGATGCTAATGCCCGATTTTTTAATGGCGGAAAAAAAGAACCGTTCTGTCGGTATCCAGTTGTATACATTGAGGGAACTTGTAGCGAAGGATCCCCGTGCGGTTTTGCAGCAGGTTGCTGCGGCCGGTTATAAGGAAGTGGAGTTGTATGGATTCGGAGGGGGTAAGTTTTTTGGTATGCCCGTAGCTGAATTTTCAACGTATATGAACAGCCTGGGACTCTCGGTACCCAGCGGTCATTATATGCCAGTAAAATTCCTGTTTTCAGACGAGGATGCCGGTAAAGTGGAGCTGGATGAACATATCCAGGCAGCCCTTACCATGAAAAGCAGTTATCTTACTATTCCCTGGTTACCACCCGATAAACGTTCCAATCTGGATGATTATAAAAAGATAGCAGCTAAATTGAATCTGGCCGGAGAAGCCTGTAAAAAAGCAGGTATCCAGCTTGCCTATCACAATCATGATTTTGAATTTGCAAATCATGGAGGTCAAACCGGTTTTGATGTAATGACCAACTCCACGGATGCAAACCTGGTTAAATGGGAACTGGATTTGTATTGGGTAGTATTTGCCGGTCTGGATCCGGTTCAAATTTTCAGCAACTTGAAGGGTAGGGTTCCTATGTGGCATGTGAAAGATATGGACAAGGCAAACCGGGCTCAGAATACAGAAATCGGCAACGGTACCATTGATTGGAAACGAATCTTCAAAGCCGCCAAAACTTCGGGAATGAAACATTTCTTCGTAGAGCAGGAAAATAATTATGTTCCTGATCACCTGGAAAGCGTGAAGCGGAGTATAAGCTATATCAAGGGAAGCTTGATATAGGTGAGATGTCAGACGTGAGACGTGAAACGAAGTAAGAAATTCTCACATTTCACGTCTCACGTCTGACGTCTCACATCTCACTTCTTCCTCATTGCCCAACGAATTCCCTCCGTTACGTGCATGAGAAATTTCTCATCCTGGTAAGCTTCACTGGTGTGGCCAAGGCCGGTATAAAACAGACGGCCTCCATCGAATTCCTGGTACCAGGCGATGGGATGACTGGCTCCCATTTTCCCACCTTCGTAGGATTTTTCATCGAGTTCAAGTAATACCTTGATTGCAGGAGATACAGATTTGTAGTTATACCATTCATCTTTGTGAATCCAACTGGATCCAAGATGAGCTGTTGACGGATGTCTTTCCTTTACCACAAGCGTTGCCGACTGAATTGCAGGGTGTGATTCGAAATAACCGCCAATCAGCTGGTTGTACCAGGGCCATTCGTATTCGCAATCAGCCGCAGCATGAATCCCTATAATTCCACCACCCGACCTGACATACTGTTGCAGTGCTGCTTCCTCATTGGGGCCGAATACATTACCTGTTGTATTCAATAAAATAATAGCACTGAATTGTTTCAGGTTATTGGTATTAAATACAGAACTGTCTTCGGTAGCCACGACCTTCCAGTTATTCCTTGCAGCAATTGTTTCGATTGCTTTGATACCATCGGGAATAGAAGCATGACGGAATCCACGGGTTGCTGAAAAAACCAGGATGGTGTTTTCAGCTTGCGCTGGAGAGGCGGATTGATCAGACTGCGCGAAGAATGCTGTCAGCAGTAAAGGACTCATCGCCCAAAGAAGTATTGCTTTCATGTTGAAATGATTGTTGCAGGAAAAAAAACTGCCCCCTAGGGAGCAGTTTTAATATCAGAGTTTACGAATCTTGATGTTTTTGTACCAAACATTATCGCCATGATCCTGTAAGGAAATATGACCGGAACGGAACACACCGAAATCAGCGAGATCCTTGAATTTGCTGTTGGCAACCATGTTTTTCCAGGCTTCATCCCAAAGTGTTGTTTTCACTATGGTAACACCATTAAGTTTCAATTCTAATTGCCCGTTATTCTGAATGATTTCAGCCAGGTTCCATTCACCCACCTGCTTAACGGTTTCCTGCGAGGATTCAATCAGATCGTACAAATCCCCGGCTCTGTGTTTGCGGATTTTCGCATCCGGGTGACCGTTATTATCCAGCACCTGCATTTCCATTCCGGTATACCAAACATGTTTGTATTTGGAACGGTCATCTTTCACGTTGAAAATGATACCACTGTTACCATTCGGCGCGATTTTCCATTCCACTTTGAAATGATAATTTTCAAATGCCTCATTGGTTACGATATCACCGCCATCTGATGTCTGCCATCCGGCTTTATTGCTGGCATCCAGGTAAATTGTTCCGTTTGCCACTTTCCAGGCCGCACCTACTTCATTTTTTCCATAGGTATGCCAACCGTTGGTAGTGGTTCCATCAAACAACAGTACCCATCCTTCCTTCTTCTCTTTTTTGGATAAAGTGTTATCAGCAACCAATTCTTTTGAACTGGAGCAACCGCCCATACCAATCAGAGCAAGTCCAACCATTAGGTTTTTAATCATATTAGTTGGTTTTCAGTGAAAGGATATATTTCACCATTGTCTTGGCATCATCCTCAGAAATTTGAGGGTGTGGGGTCATGGGTACTTCACCCCATACACCGCTACCGCCTTTAATAATTTTACCGGCCAGGTCGGCAATTGTAGCATCATCCGCAGTGTATTTATTGGCTACATCCTGATAAGAAGGGCCAATTGCTTTTTCATTTACTTTATGACAGGTAAGGCAATCACTTCCGGCGATCAGTTCAATACCCTTTTCTTCTTCTGCGGAAGGACCTGCAGCAGGAGCAGTTTGTTCAGTGGCAGCAGCTTCTTCTGTTTTTTTCTCTTCAGTTGCCTGGTTTCCACAAGCGAAGGCAAGGGCGCTTATGCCTGCCAGAATCACATACTTTTTCATGTTTTTTTGTTTATTGAATACCTAAAATCTTTTTGTTGAAGTTTTCATCCGATCCCGTTCCTGCAAAATCATCGAATGCTTTTTCTGTAACGCGGATGATATGATCCTGTATAAAGATAGCACCTTCTTTAGCACCATCTTCAGGATGTTTAAGACAGCACTCCCATTCCATCACAGCCCATCCTTTGTAATCATAGGCTGCCAGTTTGCTGAATACACTTCCAAAATCAACCTGGCCATCTCCCAGGGAACGGAAACGTCCTGCACGGTTGATCCAGCTTTGATAGCCACCGTATACTCCCTGTCTGCCGGTTGGATTGAACTCAGCATCTTTTACATGGAACATACGGATCCGTTCGTGATAGATATCTATATAGTCCAGGTAATCCAGGCACTGTAATACAAAATGGGAGGGATCATATAAGAGACAGGCTCTTGCATGGTTGTTAACTTCTTTCAGGAACATTTCATACGAAATACCATCATGTAAATCCTCACCCGGATGAATTTCATAACAGAGATCCACACCGTTTTCTTCAAATACATCCAGGATGGGCTTCCAGCGCCTGCCCAGTTCACGGAATCCTGTTTCTACGAGTCCGGCTGGTCTCTGGGGCCAGGGATAAACTGTGTGCCATAACAGTGAGCCACTAAAGGTGGCATGCGCGTTTAATCCCAGGTTACGGGATGCCTGCGCAGCATATTTCAATTGTTGTACGGCCCATTCGGTTCTTGCAGTTGCATTGCCTCTAACCGATTCAGGTGCAAATCCATCAAAGAGTTCATTGTAAGCCGGGTGAACTGCCACCAGTTGTCCCTGCAGGTGCGTGGATAGTTCAGTAATGGATAAACCACATTCTTCTACGGTACCCCGTACTTCATCTGCATAAGTTTTGCTTTCCGCTGCTTTTTGCAGATCAATGCACCGCGGATCCCAGGTTGGAATCTGCACACCCTTGAATCCCAGTGATTCCGCCCATAGGCAGATGGCCTTCAGGTTATTGAAGGGAGGCTGATCGCCAAGAAACTGGGCTAAGAAAATACCAGGACCTTTTAATGTTGTCATGTATTCAAGTATTTAGTCAATGGTAAATGATCGATTTACTTAGAGCTTTGTCCACTTTTGTTCACTGGCATTGCTCTCCACCACTTTTTCAACAAACAGCATACCCCGGATTCCCTCATCGATACCAGGGAAATCAAGCCACTCCGGTTTCGCCTCCATACCATTCATCCGGGCCTGTAGGGTAAAAGCAAAATTGCGATAGATATTAGCAAATGCTTCCAGGTATCCCTCCGGATGACCGGGAGGAGTGCGGGTCCCTATTCGCGCATAACTGCTGAGATAGGGTGTACCTGCTCTATATACCTGGGCAGGTTCATGCAGCCATTTTACCATCAGGGTA
The DNA here is from genome assembly GCA_025455285.1 of Flavihumibacter sp. Lineage (GTDB taxonomy): Bacteria > Bacteroidota > Bacteroidia > Chitinophagales > Chitinophagaceae > Flavihumibacter. The sequence continues at coordinate 373 of JALOMU010000170.1, read as the reverse complement.
TTGGCGTCTTCCTGTTGCCACTCGACACCCCCTTTTTCTCCGTAAACCCGGATCTTCAGATTATTTTCTTCTCCCGCAGCAACCTGTGTTGCGAAGAGATTACCACTTACCCCATTTTCAAAACGCAGTAATACAGAACCGTCGTCATCCAGCAGGCGACCTGGTACGGTGATCTGCAGATCAGCACAGATTGACTGAACTTTTAAGCCGGTTACATACTCTGCCATGTTGAATGCATGTGTACCAATATCGCCCATACAACCGGAAATACCACTTCTTTTGGGATCCGTTCTCCAGGCTGCCTGTTTGTAATTGCTGCCTTCCCGAAATTCGGTTAACCATCCCTGTGGGTATTCCACATATACTTTCCGGA
>JALOMU010000169.1 GCA_025455285.1 Flavihumibacter sp. | reverse complement strand
TGACGTTTTTTGTATATTCACCAAAACTAACTGCTGAAAAAGCTTTTTGCCATAGGATTGTTGTCCATTTGCCTGTTCAATCTTGCAGGCTATGGTTGGCTTTTTGATTATCTCGAAGCATCTTCTGATCGGCAGTTAATTCAAAAACTAGACCTTCAGCAGTACAGGGAAGAAGAACTGATAGAAATAAAAATCCCTTTTCAAGTACCCTACCAAAACGACTGGCCCGATTACCGCAGGGAAGATGGAGAAATTGAAATAAAAGGACGTTATTATAGTTATGTAAAAATCAAAATCAGTCGCGATACCATCTTCCTGAAATGTTTACCCAATACCGGAAAAAACAACCTTTTACTTGCCCGACAGGCAGTAAATAAAAAACTGAATGACCTGCCCGGAGATGAAGAAGAAAATTCATCTCTAATTAAAAAAGCGAATCTGCTATTCGGTTTTAGTCAATCCCTTCCGACATATGTACTGAATGTTCCTCAGTATACTATAAAAATACAGTTCCCCCGATACCAATCAGCTCCTGCAAATGGATATTGCAGGGAAAAACTTCATCCCCCCACCGCCTGATTTCATTTGAATACTGTCAACTCCCCGGAGCCATACCGGTTCCAGGAGAATTATTATTCACCTGAAATAAAAGGCTATGCCCTATATTCCTGTAGCATCCCACCTACCCGGGATCACCGGGTTGCTGGAATACCGGATGGACACTGCAGCACCCATCCGCGCACTTACCCAGTTCTTACTTCGTGGCCCCAATACCCTCTCTGAGGGAGAACGGGAGTTGATTGCAACCATTGTTTCCAATGGCAACGAATGCCAGTTCTGCACAACCGCGCATGCAGCAGCAGCGGATGTATTGCTTGGTAATCCTTCCGTAACCAATGCGGTAATAAAAGATCACCAGCAGGCCCCTGTATCCCATAAAATGAAAGCCTTGCTTGAAATCGCGAGGCTTGTTCGCATAAGTGGAAAAGCAGTTACTGATACCGCCATTCAGGCAGCCAAACAGGCAGGCGCAACCGATCTCGAAATCCACGACACGGTTTTAATTGCCGCACTCTTCTGCCTCTACAACCGATATGTTGACGGATTAGCAACTGCTATGCCGGAAGACCCCTCCTATTTCGACCAGCTGGCTGTCAGACTGGTTCAGCATGGTTATAACCGACTTCCACAGGGGTATGACCACCTAAAAAAATAATACTCACAAGCACCAACCAAAACATCAAAAATCATGAAACAACTGTTGTCAATACTATTGATATGGATATCTATTGCTACTCAGGCCCAGGATATGGTAGTCCGGGGTATAATCCTCTCAGCTGAAAACAAACTACCTATAGGAACAGCAAGCATCCGAATCAAGGACAAACTGGCTGGCACCACCAGTAATGAAAGCGGCCAATTCAGCCTAACCCTGACTAAAATACAACTCCCCATAACCCTTCTTGTATCATCAGTTGGTTTTGAAGAAAAGGAATTCATCCTTGAAAATACTTCATCCAGCCTAACCATTGAACTAGCAAAAAAATCTGTATTGCTCAATGAAGTGGTTACAGCAGCTTCCAGAGTGCAGGAGAATATTTTATCCTCCCCCGTTACCATTGAGAAAATGAACCAGCGAACCATCCGCGAAAATCCTTCTCTTAGTTTTTACGATGGCTTGCAACACATCAAAGGAATGGAAGTAGTAACCAGCAGCCTCACTTACAAACAGGTAAATACGCGCGGCTTTAACAGTACAGGCAACTCAAGATTCCTGCAACTCATTGATGGGGTGGATAATCAGACACCCGGACTAAATTTCGCAGTGGGCAATCAATTCGGCGCTTCCGACCTTGATATTGACAACGTTGAAATCATACCTGGATCCGCTTCAGCGCTCTATGGCCCGATGGCATTTAATGGCGCCCTGCTCATGCATACCAAAGATCCATTTAAACACCAGGGACTCAGTATCCAGGCAAAAACCGGCATCAATCATATTGGGGAAGATGCTGTTGGAGTACACGGTCTCTATGATTTTGCAGCGCGATATGCGAAAGCCTTTAATAACAAGTTTGCATTCAAGCTCAATGTATCCTACCTGAGCGGGCTTGATTGGTATGCCACCAACTACCAGGATGTAAGTGCCTCAACGCCACCCGGACAAAGAGGTCCTAATAACCCGGGTCGGGATGCCCTGAATATTTACGGGGATGAAGTTTCCAGAACCATTGAAGGCATCGGCCTGGTATCCAGAACCGGCTATGAGGAAAAGGACCTGATGAATTATGATGTATACAGTTTGAAATTGAACGGTGCGCTTCACTATCGAATCAATAACAATCTGGAAGCCAGTTATCAATACAATGTTGGAAAAGGAACTGCCAGCTTATGTTGTATCAGAAAATTCAAATGACTCTTATAATACCCGTTCGCTTGGACAGTTTATCAACCGCACCTGGGTAAGGGATCTGAATGGGAATACTGTACAACCCAATCAGGCTGACAATATGTGGTTCAACCGCTACGAGGCTGCTTACAATGGCACTATAAATGGAGTAACCCCGGCTAATCATCCTGCTGCAAGAGCTTTTGCTGACCAGGGCCGGTTTTTACCAGGAACAAATGAATATGAAACTGCTAAAAGCGCTTCTATCAAAACCTACGGATTGAATGGAGCAGGCGTTTTCAGTAACAGTAAATTTTATCATGCGGAAGGTCAATATGATCTTTCCAGATCAATAAGAATTTTCGATTTGCTGGCAGGTGCGAATTTCAGGTACTATGACATGTTTACCAATGGTAGCCTCTTCCAGGACAAGGATCAAAAAATCACCATTCAGGAATTTGGCGGATTTCTGCAGGCAGGAAAAAAGTTGTTTGATGACAAATTAAAACTGACTGCATCCCTTCGCTATGACAAGAATGAAAATTTTGACGGATACTTTACACCACGGGTAGCCGCGGTTTTAACTGCCGCAAAGACACATAATTTCAGAGCCTCGTTTCAAACCGGGTTTCGAAATCCAACACCGGTAGATCAATACATTAACCTGAATGTAGGTCCCATTACCATCCTCGGTGGTGTACCCAATAACAGTAAAGGATTACCCGCTTATTCCAATTCCTTCACTGCAGCATCTGTAGGGGCATTTGGTGCCGCATTCGGCGCTGCCATGGCAAATGGAACACCTTTTCCTCAGGCAGTAAATGAGAACAAACAATTATTGGTTAAATCCAATGTGCCTTATATCAAACCTGAAAAACAAAGAGCTTTTGAAGTTGGTTACAAAGGATTATTTGCAAACAAAGTACTGATTGATCTGAACTACAATTACAGCAATTACACCAATTTCATTTTAAATACGGTAGTGCTTGCTCCCGAAAGCAGCGTGTTGGGCCCGGATGGAACTCCCAATTTTGATGCAGCGGCAGACATCCTGAATGGCGATGTACGTGCTTTTCAATTATATACAAACGCGGCTGATAAGGTTTCTGCACAAAGTATTTCAGCAGGTATCACTTATATGGCCGAAAAGGGCTACCAGATTGGTGGGAATATTACATGGGCATCCTTCAATTTACTGGATGCAAATCCGAATAATGTGCCTGCTTTCAATACGCCGGAATACAGTGCTAATATGACATTTGGCAACTCAAATGTTTATCGCAATTACGGATTCCAGTTAAGCTGGCATTGGCAGGATGCTTTTGACTGGTATGGAACATTTAACGGCATGCGCCCGGGAAGAATCAAGGCATACTCCCTGGTGGATTTGCAATTCAATAAAAAGCTGCCGAAAATAAATGGGCTGATTAAAATTGGCGGAAGTAATATCCTGAACAATCAAATCTACCAGAGTTTTGGATCTCCGCAGATTGGTGCTATTTATTATGTATCCTTCACATTTGACGGACTCCTAAAATAATCAATCATGCATGCAATAAAAATCAACCGATCCTTCCGGATGCTTTTCCTCGTATGCTTTATAAGCAGTGTGATCGGCGGAACAGTTTCCACACTCATGTCTGTTTATCTGCCAGTGGTAGTCCGGGATTTAAACCTGCCATCTGCTGAATTATCTGCTATCAGCGCGTATATTAATGCGCTTTTCATAGCAGGCTGGGCGATAGGCGGTTTTAGCTGGGGACTGATCAGTGATCGTATCGGGAGAAAAAAAGCCTTGCTGCTGGCTATTGCCTGTTATGGGATGGCTACCGTGGCAACCGGTTATCAAACCAGTTGGGAGGGAATCCTGGTTGTTCGTTTCCTAAGTGGATTTGGTGTTGGTGGTGTGCTGGTTATCTCTTTTGCATGGCTGAGTGAAGTATGGCCAGCCGCATCAAGGAATATTGTCATTGGCATCTTATCAATAGGTATTCCGGTAGGTATTTTTTCAGCGGGATTGATCAATTACCTTGTCTCCTCCTGGCGGGAAGGTTTTCTTATCGGCCTTCTCCCTTTGGCACTGGCAGTAATGGGAATCTGGTTGATAACAGTTCCGGATAGCCGAAAAAAAGTACAGACCAACAATGAAAGTCAAAATTCACCGGGATTATTTTCCAGTGATAATCTTCCAAACCTGATAATGGGGGCCTTGCTTTTCAGCAGCATGCTGATTGGTTTATGGGCTATTTTTTCCTGGTTACCTACCTGGATCCAAAGCCTGTTACCAGGTACCGATGCTCAAAAAGAGAGGGGGCTTAGTATGATGTTAATGGGAATGGGTGGACTGACCGGAGGTTTTGTATCCGGCTGGTTGGCCAATGCATTGGGAATACGAAAAGTTATGGCGATCTGTTTTGGGATGTGCACCTTGCTCTCCTTTATTCTATTCCGGATGAATACCAGCTTTCATCCGGTTGTACTGGTGGAAATTGGATTGCTTGCTTTCTTTTTCGGCGTTAGCCAGGGAGTCTTATCCTCTTATATTCCACAACTCTTTCCATCCACCGTACGTGCCTCTTCCGCCGGATTCTGTTTTAATATCGGTCGCCTGTTTACTGCTCTTGCCGTATTGTTTGTAGGTGTATTGGTATCCGGACTGGGAGGTTATGGGAATGCGATATTCATATTCTCTCTAACCTTTCCATTGGGTTGGCTGGTGCTCGCGGCCAATAAAAAAAGAATGAATCAAAACAAGACTATTCAAACAGTAACAACTTAAGCATGCCACATATAAACTTACCACAGGAAGTACCAGGCATCCGAAGCCTTGTGATGTATCGGCCAGAAACAGGAAAATATTTGTACGAACTGGTGCAGCTCCTGTTAAGAGGAGAATCTCCACTATCTGCTGCGGATCGCGAATTAATTGCCGCCTATGTGTCCTATCTAAACAATTGTGAATTCTGTTACCAGAGTCATGCTGCAGCAGCGAGATGCCTTTATGGAGAACAAAAGGAACTGGTGGATGAAGTGCTCCAGGATTTTGCAACAGCTCCTGTATCGCCTAAACTGAAGGCCTTGCTTGTAATCGCCGGTAAAGTACAAAAGCTAGGAAAGGAAGTTCAGCCGGAAGACATAGAAACCGCAAGAGCAGCGGGTGCTGGTGACCGTGATATTCATGATACGGTGCTGATTGCTGCAACCTTTTGCATGTTTAACCGGTATGTAGATGGGCTTGGAACAACTACTCCCGAATATGTTTCAGATTATATCGCAATGGGAGAACGGATTAGCACCATCGGTTATGTATTACCCAATCAATCCAAATAATATGGCCTATATTGATTTACAAAATGAACTGCCCGGCATCCGGGGATTAATGGCCTATAGTCCGGCTACAGCTAAAGTACTGAATGAACTGGCGGAACAACTTTTACGGAATGAGGAAAACTCTCTGACCAGGGGAGAGCGTGAACTCATCGCTACCTATATATCTTACAAAAACGACTGCTTTTTTTGTCAAAATGTACATGGGGCATTAGCTGGTTATTATTTACAACTGGATAGTAAAGGAATTGATGGTATCAAAGAAAATACAGTGAGTGCGCCCATATCAGAAAAAATGAAAGGCCTGTTGGAGATCGCTGCGGCAGTACAGCAAGGTGGTAAATATGTAGAACAAGCACATATTGATGCTGCCCGAAGCAAAGGAGCCAACGACCGGGAAATTCATGACACTGTTCTCATCGCAGCTGCTTTCTGTATGTATAATCGGTACGTAGACGGACTTGCTACCTGGGCACCAGAAGACCGGCAATATTATATTGACAGAGCTCCTGTCAGGGCTGCAGAAGGTTATATCAATACTCCACTTAACTTCAAAAAATGAAAGCATTTCTTTTTATTGTCTTCCTCTTGTATTTGATACTGCTTGAAATTTCACGCGTGTATTTTATTATGCCCTTCCCCGGAAGTCAGCGTACTGAAACCATTGAGCTGGCTTACTGGCTGCATTCCAATATTAGCTGGATGCGATTGATTGGATGGCTACTGGCCGGGGTGCTACTCTTTCAACTAGTACGAACACCCAGGAAAGGAGTCCGTATGCTTTCAGTTTCAGGCCTCCTGTTGTATGCTATAACATTTTATTTTTTCAACTTTCGTATGCTGGCCGATAAAATGTTCCTTCAGCCAACAGAAAAGCTATTCGCAAACAGTACGAACAATAAGATACCGGAAAATAAACTGGTGATAGGTCTTACCCTAAATGGAATTTCAAAAGCTTATCCTATCCAGCTAATCGGCTATCATCACCAGGTAAGAGACACTGTTGGAACTACCCCGGTGATGGTTACCTACTGCACAGTCTGCCGAACAGGCAGGGTTTTCAGTCCATTCGTGAAAGGCCAGCCGGAACAGTTCCGGCTGGTGGGCATGGATCATTTCAATGCTATGTTTGAAGACAGCAAAACCGGTTCCTGGTGGCGACAGGCAACCGGTGAAGCTATAATTGGTCCTCTAAAAGGGTCTAGCCTGGAGGAGATTCCATCGCAACAAACCAGCCTGGCTGCCTGGATAGATGCTAATCCTTCCACGCAAATCATGCAATTCGACCCTTCCTTTATTAAAGACTATGAAGACCTGGAAGCGTTTGATATAGGCACTATTAAAAGTAGCCTGGAAAAAAGAGATTCCGCCTCCTGGAGGTTCAAATCCTGGGTAATTGGCATACATACAAAACAGCAGTCAAAAGCGTATGACTGGAATGAATTGGTACAACGAGGGTATATCCAGGATTCACTTCCGGATTTACCACTGCTGATCCTGCTGGAAAAAGATACTGCAAGCTTTCATGTTTTCAATCGGATGCAGGGATCACAATCGCTGCATTTTAGCTGGAATGCTACTACCCGGGAATTACGTGATGTTCAAACAGGTTCATTATGGGATCTTAAGGGAGAATGCACAGAAGGACCATTATCCGGCATGGCACTTCAACGAATTCAGGCCTACCAGGAATTCTGGCATTCCTGGCAAACATTTCATCCAGATACCAAAAAGTATCCTGAGTGAATGAACTAATCTCTCTCAACTGCTATCCCTGATTGAATTTCGAAATTCAAACAGAAATTAACTGGCAGCTTCTAGGTACTGGAATTCCCAAAACGCTTTCTGTTTCATTATTTATTTATGTGAGAT
>JALOMU010000168.1 GCA_025455285.1 Flavihumibacter sp. | reverse complement strand
GTGCGAATGCCGGCATTATCTGCAAACAAAAATCCTCTGTTTGTTCAAAAATTGAACAAACAGAGGAGGAAGTTCTACCGGTTGAATTATCCGGAGGCCTTAGCCTTGCATTTTTATAAAGCAGCTTGTAGGTGTGCTCAGGTTTCCTGAACAAACCCTTTTTTCACTGCATACATTTCAAGTCCGGCCATTGATTTAGCGCCGGTTTTAGTCTTTAATTTATCACGGATTGCTTCCACGGTTCTGGGACTGATATCCACTATATCCGCAATTTCCTTAGTGGTCTTCTCTTCACACATCAGTTTCAAAATCCGGATTTCTTTTTCAGAAAGTTGAGCATCCATCAGATGTTCAGGCTCATTTTTACGGGTGCGCAAACCAGTCAGCAAAGCTTTGTTGGTAAGCTCATTAAAAAAGAATTCCTGTTCATAACAGGTTTTAATTGCCTGGTAGATTGTTTCCGAATCAGAGTTTTTGGTGAGATAAGAGTTAGCACCGATTTCCATTAGTTTGGAAATCATTGAATGATCATTATGCATCGAAAGAATGATCACTTTTACATGAGGATTAATCTTACGTATCTCAGGAAGAGTGCTAATACCATCCATAATTGGCATCTGGATATCAAGCAGGATCACATCCGGCTCAATATGTTTCAGAAGGTTCAAAAGCTGCATCCCATTATCCGCCTCAGCAATCAGTTCTACATCTTTTTTCGCTGACAGCGCGGTTTTAACGCCAGCACGAAAGAGAGCATGATCATCGGCAATAGCCACCTTGATAGGATGGTTGGGGTCTGGTTTTTTCATACGGTGAATTTTACTATTGGTGAAACCTTGCTAAACAGCAGATTTCGGATTGCAAGATGTAAAAAATCCGGAATATCCACTATAGTAATTCTACGTAAATATCTTAGTGCGGAATCTACCATAATGGTGATTTTCCATAAAATTAGCTTATTTCCCATCGTAACTATCCTTTCTTACAGTCGAAATTTTACGAAATAAGCAGTAAATACCGAATACCCATTACTACATTTGTATCAGAAGTTGATTGACGGGAATCGCAACCTCCAACCATCCAATGTCCAGTAACAACCGTCCAGAACTCTTTCAATATCTTATGAAACCGACGAATCCAATGTCAATCAACTTTCTTTTCTAAGATCCATGAAAATCCACGGCAATTGATCTCTTCCGCCGTTTTCCGACCCCACCACCCCAATACCCTGTAAAATTTTGCCCTCAAAGGGAAAACAGCTCTTTTAAAATTTTATGCCTGCTTTGAATGCAACCGGTGCGTAGTAGCGAAGGGGGAATTAAAACCATTTGGCCAAATAAACGGAGTGAATGTTTATGTAATCAGCAGCCAACCTTCTAGGTTTACTTATTCCATGGAGCATTTCAAGGCAGGCTTTTTTCCCAGCCATAAAAAAAGGTGCAGTGTTGAACTGCACCTTTTGTATTTGGAATGTTATCTGTATTACTGAGCGCCTTCGCCTTCTCCGCCTTCCAGCTTCTTCTTGAGTTCAGCAAGCACACCCAGGTCACCAAGGGTAGCTTTTTCCACCTTACTCTGGATATTTTTAACAGCCTTCTTGGTTTTGTCGGCTTCTGCTTTGGCTTCCTTCTTGATTGCTTCTCTTTCTTCAGCTTTAGCAACCTCCCAGGTACGGGCATGGCTAACCACGATCCGCTTTTCATTGCGATCGAATTCGATCACCATGAACTGGTTGGTTTCATCCGCATTTACAGAACTACCATCTTCCTTAGAGAGATGACGGTTTGGAGCGAATCCTTCCAGGCCATAAGGAAGCTGTACGATTGCACCTTTGTCGTCCTTGCGGATAACAGTTCCTTCATGCACGGTACCGATAGCAAAGGTATCTTCCAATGCATTCCATGGATCTTCTTCCAGTTGCTTATGACCGAGTTGAAGTTTGCGGTTATCTTTATCAATGCCGAGGATGATGATCTCGATTCTCTCACCCACTTTGGTATACTCAGAAGGGTGATTAAAACGCTTCAGCCAGCTGAGATCACTGATATGGATCATGCCACCGATACCTGGCTCGAGTTCAACAAATACACCGTATGGAGTTATGTTCTTCACCAGTCCGCTGTGACGGCTGTCAACCGGGAATTTGTTTTCGATCTCATTCCAGGGATCTGGAGTCATTTGTTTGATAGAAAGGCTCATCTTGCGAGCGTCTTTATCAAGGGTAACGATTTTCGCTTCGTATTCATCACCCAGTTTGAAGAACTCCTTCGCGTTGATCGGAGTATTCGCCCATGTAATTTCACTAACATGTACCAGTCCTTCTACGCCCGGCATAATTTCCAGGAACGCACCATAATCTTCGATATTCACTACTCTACCTTTCACAACATTACCTTCTGCAATGTTCTCAGGCAGCACATCCCAAGGATGCGGAGTGAGTTGCTTCAGACCAAGGCTGATACGTTTTTTGTCGTCGTCGAAATCCAGTACTACCACATTCAGTTTCTGGTCCAGTTTCAGGACCTCTGAAGGGTGGTTGATACGTCCCCAACTGATATCGGTAATATAAAGCAGACCATCGAGGCCACCCAGGTCCATGAACGCACCGAAATCGGTAATGTTCTTGATAGTACCTTCCAGTACCTGGCCTTTTTCGAGTTTGCCCATGATCTCTGCACGCTGTGCTTCGATATCGCTTTCGATAAGTGCTTTGTGAGATACAACCGCATTCTTGATGGCTTCGTTTACTTTCACCACTTTGAATTCCATAGTCTTACCAACGAACTGATCGTAATCAGTTACTGGCTTCACGTCAATCTGAGAACCTGGCAGGAAGGTTTCCATACCAAATACATCCACGATAAGACCACCTTTGGTTTTGCTGGTAACAGTTCCGGTAACAATTTCACCGGTCTTGTGAACCTCAACAATTTTCTCCCATGCACGGGTAATACGTGCCTGCTTGCGGCTGAGGTGCAGGTGACCCTGGCGGTCTTCTTTTTCCACCACCATCACTTCCACTTCATCACCGATTTTCAATCCCTGCAGATCACGGAATTCGTTCAGTGAAATCAGACCATCGCTTTTGAAACCGATATTCAGTACTACGTCGGTTTTAGTTAAACCAACAACAGAACCTTTAATCAGTTCTCCATCTGTAATCGATACGAAAGTAGCTTCGTACACTTTGTCGTACTTCGCTTTTTCTTCTTCCTTATAGGAAGCAACATTGCGCTTGTCGATGCTCCAGTCGAAATCGTCGTGAGCAGTCGCTACCGGCGCCTCAGGTGCAGTTGTTGTCGCTGTAGTTGCTTCTGCCGGGGCAGTAGCAGACTCCTGAGCATCAGCGTTTAATTGTTTAGCAAAAATGTTATGAAACATAGAAATTTCCCGATGGTTTTATTCGGGCCTGCAAAGATAGGCAAAATCCGCTTCCAACGGCCTTTTGAGCCTATTTTTTAATGATGTCCTGAGCAGCCAGCCAGCCACTGGTCCAGGCATGCTGAAAATTGAATCCTCCCGTTATTCCATCCACATCCAGTACTTCTCCTGCGAAATACAAACTAGATTGTAACCTGCTTTCCATTGTGGCGGGATTTACCTCTGAAAGGCTAATGCCTCCTGCTGTTACAAATTCCTCTTTGAAGGTGGTTTTGCCTTTGACCTCCAACTCCATAGCCGCAAGCAACTTTACTAGTTTATTTTGCTCCTTTGCAGGCACTTCTCCCCATTTGCTCTCCAGGTCAGCACCGGCTTCTGCCAGCAACCATTCCCAGAATCGCTGGGGCAACCCAAATGGATTCCGGTTCTGGATTTTAAGTGCTCCTTTTTCGTTCCGGAATAAGCGAATAAACTCCAGCAAAGACTGTTCGTGATAGGCCGGCACCCAATTTATGAGTAACCTGAATGTCCAGTTGGATGCTGCCAGTTGCCTTGCTCCCCAGGCACTGAGACGCAGGATAGCCGGGCCGCTTAGTCCCCAATGTGTTATCAGCACCGGTCCTTTTTCCTGGAGTTTGGTACCTGGTATTTTCACCTGTACCGGATCCACTACCACTCCCATCAGGTCTCGGATCGGATGCCCCGGTAAATTGAATGTAAACAGAGATGGAACTGGCTCCTGAATACTATGCCCGGTTGCTTTCAGCCAGTCGAACTGCTGTGCTTTTGGGTAACCTCCGGTTGCAATACATACCTTATTTGCAATCAGCTCTCCACTAGTTGTCTGGATTAGCCATTGAACCCCTTTTCGTTCCAGTTTTTTTACTTCCTGGTTCATACGAATCTCCACCCCTGTTTTGTCGGCTTCTTTCAAAAGACATTCAATGATGGTAGAGGAATTATTGGTTGTCGGAAACATCCTGCCATCGGATTCCACCTTCAACTGAACGCCCCTCTTTTCAAACCATTGTATCGTATCAGATGGACTAAAATATCCAAAGCTTTTTTTTACAAATTGTTCCCCCCGGGGATACCTTTTTGATAAAGCAGGTATTTCAAAACAGGCATGAGTCACATTACACCTGCCTCCTCCACTGATTCTGACTTTAGATAACAGCTTTGACGATTTTTCAAGTATGATTACGCGCAATGCAGGATCAAGTGCCGCAGCATTCACAGCACAAAAAAAACCGGCTGCTCCCCCTCCGATTACTACCAGGGTTCTTGTTTTCATTCCGGCAAAAATAGGTATATACTTCGCTTCAATTGGGTAGAAAAAGTGGACTATCCGGATGAAAAGTTTCATAGAAAAAAAGCACCCTTAATTGCGGCAAACGGATATCATCAATCGGCTCGGGCATCAGATCCTGGACCAGGAATCTCAGCATTTCTCTCCACGACAAATCCTCCCGGAATACTACGTCAATGGAATTCATATCCAATACCTGTAATAGTTTTTCCACTTCTATGGCATAGTCCTGCTCTGTTATAAATTGGTCAATCGCCGGCAATTCTGGCTTTCCAATAAAGCTGTGTACAGTAGTCTTTTTAAATGGATATCTACGTTCAATGGATAAAACCATTTGCAAAAAAGCATGCTCCATTTCAGGGCTGGCATCACTGTCAATATGAACTACCGCCCCCGTTTCTGCCAGCAGGCGAATTTTAAGGAGCTCATTTTCCAGTTTTAGTTGTTTGTCCTTTTTCATTTTCCATGTTTTGATGATCAATGCTTACATCGGTGTAAACATGGGAAATAAAAAAAACCTGGTCAGGAGTGAAATCACCCAATCTGACCAGGTTAATTAACGTGTAAAAGATCAGTTCTTCGTATATAAATTGGTGTTCGCCTTCTCTGCTGCTTCTATCTCTTCAAAACTGGAAAGGATATCAGCTTTGCCTCTGCGTACACAAATAGTGTGTTCGAAATGAGCAGCCGGTAAGCCATCTTTTGTTTTTACTGTCCAGCCATCTTCTTCATACCACACTTCCTTCACTCCCATGTTAATCATAGGTTCAATAGCTATTACAAGGCCGTCTTTAAGTTTGGCGCCACTACCTCTTTTTCCATAATTGGGCACCTGGGGTTCTTCATGCAGGTGTCTGCCCAAACCGTGACCAACCAATTCCCGAACTACCCCGTATTTGTATTTTTTCTCTGCATATTCCTGAATTGCAAACGAAATATCACCCACTCTGTTACCCGCCACCGCTTTTTCAATTCCAAGGTAAAGAGATGTTTTGGTTACTTCCAGTAATTGACTCACTTCATCTGCAATTGTTCCTAGTGCAAACGTATAAGCGCTGTCTCCATGAAATCCATTTTTATAAACGCCTACATCAACAGAAACGATGTCGCCATCGCGAAGCGGGCGATCATTGGGAAAACCATGCACCACAGCATCGTTCACGCTGATACAACAGGTAAAGGGAAATCCTTTGTAGTTTTTAAAGGAAGGTACTGCCCCATGGTCGCGAATAAAGCTTTCCGCGAGCTCATCAATTTGAAGGGTAGTCATACCAGGTTTAAGTACACCGGCAACATGCGCAAGGGTTTTGCTTACCAGCAAACTGCTTTCACGGATCAGTTCAACTTCCGCACTCGTCTTATAATATATCATGAGTCAAAAAAAATTCCCGGCAAAGGTAGTCCATTGCCGGGAGTTATATTAGTTAGCGTATGTCTAATTAAATGGTAGTAGTACTAACCGCCTGGCGTCCCTGAATCCGACCACTTTTCATAAGTCCATCGTATTGACGCATGAGCAATTGGGTTTCAATCTGCTGTAATGTATCTAGTACA
>JALOMU010000167.1 GCA_025455285.1 Flavihumibacter sp. | reverse complement strand
ATTTTCACTGATATTAGCATTAGATGTGATATAGTGAATGAAATCGATTTCAAAAGTAATTTTTGAGTAGACCTATGAGGCTAGAGATTTACAGTAACACAGTACCCAAGGTAGGCTTGCTAGCATAGAGTATTATAAATGCAAGGTACTCTCTATGTGCCACACCTACTTACCATCCAAACGAAGCAACGCCCTACGTACACACTTTGCATGAAGTGTGTAAGCAGCGTAACTGAATTACCTGTAACCGTTAATAATTTATTGTGAATAACTTCAAGTTAGCGTGAACGGCTTGTTAGGGAGAATGAATACCTTAAATGAAATAGTTATTGAACATTTGCCAAAGTTTTGTAAGCGACACACCCCCGACATCATTGCTGGCGTGGTGTCTGTGGACATCGGCCTTAAACCAGCATACCTGCTTGATTGCTGTTCAGTATCACCCAGTACCGTTAACGATTTGCTGAGAACACTGCATCGACATCGTATTGTTAAACAGCGTTTAGCTGTATTGACCGTCGAGAGTGAAAATTTTATTGTTCACGTTAAGATGTTACGACGACATTTGCAACAGTTGTCAGAGAATAAGGAAATAGCACTGGTTGATGTTTCTTCTCAGTTGAAGCTTTCAGAGATGTTAAGTGCTAAGGATTGTAATACTGTTACAGCTACATACACTGAGGCATGTATATCATCATTTGTATATAATTTCTGTTCTCAGAAGATTATGCCCTGAAACAACCAGCACTACTATCAGTCTTGTATCTTATTGCCTGGGTTGCCATAGCAGTCTCACAGTTTTAGTAGTGCTGATTACATAGTCTTTCAAATCCATTTAGGAAGAAATAGTGGTGTGTGTTGAGGTAGTTTCAAGTTCTGCTGCTGAATGGCAGACCTTTTGTTAGTTTTTCACTGGACTAGTATAAGGTGCTACTCGTGTAAATGTGGAGACACAGGTCTTGTATTTGAATGTGCTTTAGCCTCATGTTAGTTAAACAGGTGTATTTATATATAAACCCATAATTGGTGCAGAAACATTCAATTCCAAGACCTGTATACCTTATTGGCATCTTTATTTCAAAGCTGGTCCTCATTGGGGCAAAGTCTGTGCATGGCTCGATGGATGCCATTCAGTACTGATGCTGCAAATACATTGCAATATCAGAATTCATTTTATAATTGTTGCTGCATATAAGGTTAGGTCTAGCATGCATGTGTCAATATAGCAGCACATTTACTTGGGAAAAAGCCGGAATTGGGAAGATCCGAGTTTGTTTATTATTACGATAAAAACAGCCTCAAAGCCATTCGCAATGAACGTTTCAAGCTGGTTTTCCCTGCCACTTCTCAAACCTATGGGCCACCCGCTTTTCCAGCTTTAAACGGCTTTCCTGGTAAATATGGTACTGACTCAGTCAAACTGGCACTGTATGATCTGTGGACAGACCCTGGAGAAGACCGGGATGTACAGCAACTCTATCCGGAAGCAGTTAAGGAATTAAATCAAAGAGCTGATTATTACAGAAAAACACTGGGTGATGGTTTGACTCAATCGATTGGAACAGAAGTTCGTCCCGCCGGAGAAGTTTACAATCAATGATTGCAAAACTTACAACATGAAATCATCCTTTCCTTTGCTATCGGTTATTGTATTAATGTATGCTTTCATAGCCTGCAGAATTTCAGCCAATAAGAAGGATCAATCTCCTATTTCCCTGCCCAATATCATCTACATCTATGCAGATGACCTGGGCTATGGAGAATTAGGTAGTTATGGGCAGATAAAAATCAAAACACCGCACCTCGACCGGATGGCTGCAGAAGGGATGCGCTTTACCCAACATTATACGTCTACTCCTGTTTGCGCACCAGCCCGTGCCATGTTATTGACCGGTTTACATGGCGGACATTCCTTCATTCGCGGCAATCATGAACTGGGAGGATTTGCAGATACTGCCGAACGCGGGCAATATCCACTTCCCAAAGCTGCTATAACCATTGCCGATGTTTTACAATCAAAGGGGTACAGCACAGCTATTATCGGTAAATGGGGACTAGGAATGGCCAATACTGAAGGCAACCCCCAGTTACACGGGTTTGATTACAGTTATGGTTACCTCGATCAGAAACAGGCGCATAATTATTATCCTTCCCATTTATGGGAAAACGGAAAATGGGATACACTGGATCAACCCTATTTTTATGTACATCGTAAACTTTCGCCAGACAGCGCAACAGATGAGGCATTTGCTTCTTTTATCGGTAAAGACTATGCACCCGATAAAATGACTGAAAAAGCGGAACAATTCATTCGGGAAAAAAAATCCGGACCATTTTTTCTATATCTCCCCTACACCATTCCTCACGCCTCCCTGCAGGTTCCGGAAAAATGGGTAAATGTTTACAAAGGACAATTTGAAGAACAACCATACTATGGACAGCAGGGATACACTCCGAGCAAATATCCCTTATCCACTTATTCCGGAATGATTTCTTACCTGGATGAACAGGTTGGAAAAATAATGAAGCTCGTCAAAGAATTGGGACTTGAAGACAACACCCTGATTTGTTTCAGTAGTGATAACGGTGCAACATTTAATGGAGGTGTCGATGCCCGTTTTTTCAATAGTGCGGCAGGCTTCAGGGGATTAAAGATGGATTTGTATGAAGGCGGAATCCGTATGCCATTTATTGCACGCTGGCCCGGAAAAATTGAAGCCGGAACTGTTTCGGATCATGTATCTGTTCAATACGACCTGATGGCCACCCTGGCAGACCTTACCGGCGCTACCGCCCCACCCAATGACGGCGTTTCCTTTTTACCTACACTTCTGGGTAATGCAAAGAATCAACAACAACATGAATTTCTCTATTTTGAATACCCGGAAAAGGGTGGGCAGCGCGCTATCCGGTATGGAAATTGGAAAGGGGTGAAAACCGGTCTTAAAGAAAATCTGACTACTCCCTGGCAATTGTACGATTTATCAAAAGATCCGGTTGAAACCACGGATCTCGCTTCTAAATACCCTGATCTGCTGAAAATTTTTGATACCATCGTTGCGCGTGAACGGCAGGATAGTCCGCTGGCTTCCTGGAATTTTTAGGTAACATTGTACTTACATGTATCTGGCACTTCAACAATACTTCAATCAGTTTCAATCACTTTCCGGAACTGCGGAACAAGCTATTGCTGCCATTTGTAAACCGATTACCATTCAGAAGAATAAAAATCTTCAGAACATCGGTCAAACCTGCCAAACCATTTACTTCCTGGAAAACGGCATAGCACGCATTTATTACCTCAAAGATGAAATCGATATTACTGAAGGGTTTTATTTTGAGAACAGCATCATCGCCCGGGCCGAAAGTTTATTCACGGGAAGGCCTAGCCGAAAAGGCATCCAGGTGCTGGAGACTGCGGATCTGATTGCTATTGATTCGCAAAAGTTTTTTGCACTCTTTGATGCCTATCCCGAAATCGAACACCTTTTTCGAAAAATTATAGAAGCCGCTTACATTGACACTATCAACCGTATCGAATCTCTCCAGTTCAACACTGCAGAAGAGCGTTACCAGAGCCTGCTTGAAAGCAGTCCCGATTTAATCAACCGCGTACCCCTTAAATACGTTGCCTCCTACCTGGGCATCACCCAGGTAAGTCTTAGCCGCATCCGCGCAGCCCGTTGATTTTTTATCATTTGATAAATCAGCCGGTAGTGATCCAATGGACCTTTGCATTCACATGCAGTCCATTCAACTCGGATTAAAAGAAAACTGGAAACAATTCACGCTGTTGGTGATTGTCAATGCCTTTGTTGGTGGAATGGTCGGGCTCGAACGATCCATCCTGCCTTTACTGGCCGAACAGGCTTTTCAGATGGCAGCAAAAACCGCCATCCTCTCTTTTATTATCGTGTTTGGTGTAGTGAAAGCACTGACCAATTATTTTACCGGAACATTGGCCAACAGATTCGGCAGAAAGCGCTTACTCATTGCCGGTTGGATCATTGGTTTGCCGGTTCCATTCCTGCTCATCTATGCCCCTTCCTGGAACTGGATCATTGCGGCCAACGTATTACTCGGTATCAACCAGGGACTAACCTGGAGCAGTACGGTGGTAATGAAAATTGACCTTGTGAGTGAGAAAAAAAGAGGCTTCGCGATGGGTCTCAATGAATTCGCAGGTTATCTGGCTGTTGCAGCCGTAGCCTT
Source organism: Flavihumibacter sp. (assembly GCA_025455285.1). Taxonomy (GTDB): domain Bacteria; phylum Bacteroidota; class Bacteroidia; order Chitinophagales; family Chitinophagaceae; genus Flavihumibacter. The sequence goes on along the minus strand of JALOMU010000167.1, from coordinate 1,012 downwards.
TCTAACCGGATGGCTCGCAGGCCGGTATGGCATCCGACCCATACCTTTTTATACCGGTATTGTATTGGCAGTGGCAGGATTACTGACCAGCATTTTCCTGATCAAAGACACAGTACACCATGTAGCGAAAGAAGCAGCCGATAGTACGATACCCATTCGAAAAAAACTTTTTCGTGAAACAACCTGGTCAGATCCTAACCTGGGTGCTGTTACGCAAGCCGGATTAATCAATAACCTGAATGATGGTATGGCATGGGGACTATTCCCCCTGCTGCTTGCTTCCAAAGGTTTCGCCATTGGACAAATCGGGCTCATTACTGCTATCTATCCGGCGGTATGGGGAATTGCACAACTATTCACCGGCCATATGGCAGACCTGTACAGCAAGAAAAAACTCTTGTTTATCGGCATGTTATTGCAAGCTATCGCACTACTTCTTTTTCCGGTTGCAGCCACCATATCGCATTATATTTCCCTGTCAATTTTATTGGGATTAGGTACCGCGATGGTTTACCCGACCTTTTTAGCTACCATCGCCGATTGCACACACCCCAAAGACCGCGCCGCCAGCATTGGAATTTTCCGGCTCTGGCGCGATCTGGGTTATGCTATTGGCGCCTTGTTAACCGGATTGCTTGCCGATATTTTTAACCTTGATATAGCAATTTATGTAGTAGCGCTACTCACCTTTCTATCAGCCATGATCATACGGTTTCGCATGACGATTGGAAGCAACAAATGATCACTGTGCCAGGAATGAATAAACAGTTCCAGGTGCAGTAGCGATGTCGTATTCAAATATTTTTGTTGTCAGTTTTTTAGGTTGGCTTAATCCTGCAGCAACTTTAGGTGAAGCTGTCTGTTCAACCGCATAAAATGGATTTGGATTATCCTTAAACTTTTTTCCAGGTTTAGTTCCATCCGGCAATTGAAGAGGATGATGTACCCGCAACCGAAGATTTCCTCCCAACAATGATTTAATTACCACGCGATGAATCCGTCCGTTTTTCCA
>JALOMU010000166.1 GCA_025455285.1 Flavihumibacter sp. | reverse complement strand
TGGCAGGGAAGAGCTTGTGTGGAACTCCAATTCTGCCGCCCTCCTTGCACCGCCCGCCTTTGATCAGGTGGTGACCAAAGACTCCCCCGGACAACTGGTGTTCAGCGAGCAATTGCTGGATAAAAAAAATGCCTTTGAGTTCAGCTCCTTTGATATCGCGCTTTTAAAATTACTGGCGGATGGCGTTCGTCAGAAAGATATCCCCGCCTATTTGCAGGAGCAAAATATTCGTCCGGCTGGCTTGAGCAGCGTGGAGAAAAGATTAAGCCTGCTAAGAGAAGAGCATGCTTTCGCAACGAATGAACAGCTGATCGGATTCTGCAAGGAGTTGGGTATTATTTAAATTCCATTTTACGGTTTCCCGTAATAAAGCGCCAACCGGTTCACCTAAGTTTGAAGCAAGTTAACGGCAGGATTATGTTGCTCTATTACTATGTAAATACGACTCCCAAAATTGATGGTAGGTATGAGGTACATGCTATAGGTTGCGTTCAAACGCCATTGATAAAAACCACCAGCCCCTTAGGCGAATTTGCCTCCTGCCAGGACGCTATCAATACCGCACAGCTTAAGTATCCGAAAGCCACTGGCTGTTATTATTGTTGTAAGGAGTGTTATACGAGGTAGGAAAATTAATAAAGTGAAACGTTTAGGCTTCTTGCTATTAGTTCTATCCAGTTATAAATGCGCTGAGAAAAAAGGCGTATTTCTATGCGACAGTCCGAATGCAACCAAGTACCACTACATAGAAAACTGTCGCGGCCTAAAAGCCTGCAAACATCCGATCATCCAGGTGACCCTGGAGGATGCCCGAAAACTGCGAAAGACTCTTTGCGGTTGGGAGAAATAAATAGTTTTTTAGACGCCTTATTCTATGAGCAGTTGGTGTCTTTTTTTACAACCATGGTTGGGTCCTCCTTCCGTGGTTTTTTTGTTAACTCAAGTTTATTAGGCAGCTAATCCTTATGCGGGAGCAAGTAAAGTAATGAAGGCAAAATCTTACATTCATGAGTGTATAATTACAGATATTTGATTGCATTATAATATGGTTACTACCCAATTATAACCCTACAAAAACCCTATAAAAACCCTATCATGACCCTATCTTTATCCCTTCTCCGTGATCTTTAGTGCTAGATAAGAATAGAGCAGATCAATATTTTCAAGAAAAAGAATAGTGTAATTTCAACAGCAGAAATACCTTCCTTTCAGCACGTCATGTTTATGGAACAATTCAATACCATTCAAATCACTAGAATTATCGCCCAACTAAAAGCTATTTGGGATGGCAAGTTGTGGGCAGATGTAAATCTAAAAGAGAAAGTGTCTGCCATTAATGAAACCAATGCCTTTATCCAACCTGTAAAAGACATGCGTTCAATTGCTGAAATCGTTTCTCACATGCTCGCTTGGCGGCAATACACAATCAATACAATAAAGGGGATTTCCAATACACTCACGATGGAAAGTCCGGATAACTGGAAATCAAATGAATTGCTCAAGCCAATTGGATGGAAGAATTTATTGGACGCTTTTGAATCAAGCAATAAGGAATTAATTACCCTTCTTGATGAAAAAGACGATGCCTTTTTAAAGCAAGAATATGTAAGCGGTTCAAGATTTGAATTTTTACTTGAAGGAATTATTCATCATGATATATATCACCTGGGACAGATTGGGATCACGCTTAAATTCCTTTCGCTCACCCAATAAAAAATACCCAGGTTACAAATGATTGCTGTTCCTGCCCGATTTTATTTTGGAAATCCAGGGTTATTTAATTCAGCTTTTAATTTCACCAGATCTCCTAACAAACGGCTTTCAGTTACCCGGTCCCCCATACCCAGGCTTTCCGCTATTCGTACGACTGCCGGATTCAATGTTTCAATTTCTGTTTGCCGCTTATTTCGGATATCCTGTAAGGTTGATATTTCCTGTCCGTCAGATAACTGACTAATCTGTAACAGACTATTTTCCACTTCGACTGCCTCCAGGGTTATTCCCTTAGTTATTGCGATGGTCGTACATTCAACTATAATCCTTCGTGCGATTTGACGCGCCTCCTCATTTCTGTGAAAAATCCCATTGTCCACTTCCAGAAGCGGACAGACAGTATTGAATACACAATTTACAATCGCTTTTTTCCAGATGATCGGCTGTATGTTTTCCTCCACCTTAAATTGGAAAAAGGATGTACTGAGTTGTTTTACTAGTTCATCTAACTGTTGCATAGTTCCTCGTTCTATTCCAATCGGACAACCGGATACTGGTTTGAACCGGACGCTTTGTTGATTGATGAGTTGGCTGGTTACAAACAATACACAGCGATAGATTGCAGGAAATTGTTCATCCATAAATGGTTGCTCCACACCCAATCCATTTTGCAGCAATACGATGGGTGAATCTTCCGTTTTGGCTTTCAGCATACTGGCGAGCTTGACATTCCCAAAGGATTTGGTGGCCAGCACGATGATCCCTTTAAGTACCGGAAAATGATCCAGTGTTGCTATGGTGATGGTTGATTCCTGCCAGGTCCCATCTGGCATTTCCACCTTGATGCGTTCGCTGCTGGTGGTACCATCTTGTATGCTTCCTCTAAGTAACCGCACCTCTCTTCCAGCTTCCTGAAGAAATACCGCTAGTGCCTTACCAATAGCGCCTGCACCTATTATGTATATGGGTTGTTGCATGTTAACCGTCCTCACGGTAAAAGTAAATCCTAAACTAGAAATACCTTTCCCACTTGTGTATATTGTCTAGTTTTTGTACTGCATATAAGAGCAATTTCAGACCTACTTTTGAACTGGATGAGATTTGTTTCTTATAGCTTTATCTTAGAGCGGTAATCGATTTATCTATTATAGTGTAAATATGAAAATTGATCAAATTATTGAAAAGTATATTGGATTGTATGTCGATAGGATTTCATCCTTTTGGGAGGAGAATCCTCAAGTACCACTTGCTCTTAACGAGATTTACTTTAATTCTGAAAAATCAGTAGTTGATTTGATAAAAAAGGTTGAAATAAATAATTTTTATGAGTACAAGTTACCCATAGGACATAAAGCAAATCTTGGTGATCCTGATACACTAAGTTTAAAAAAACTAGAAATTCTTAATCCGATATCTTTTAAAGATTATGATTTATTTGATCGGATAGAATGTAAAACAAGAGAGGAAGTTAATCAAAAGTACCCTTCTGCCTACTTTTTGATTCATGCAAAGTATTCAAAAATTATAGATGCAAAACTTATTTCATTATTACCTGATTACAAAAAATGTAATAATGGAAACCGGAATAGAGTTATTGATGAAAATTTGTCCCTTGTATTAGACTGGAGAATATCAAGGGAGAGAGCTGCTTTTCCTAATATTGAATATGAATTTCCAGAGTTCGTAATTAATTTCAAAGGAGAAGAATATTATCAACACTTGGATATTACCAATCTCGCATTTATCGGTGGTCGGAAAAGCTTCAATGTTTTTTACGATATATGTATGCAATTCTATTACGATAGCTCCGGTGCAATTTACAAAGGGGAACTAAAGGAAGGACAACCGGTTGTCTATTTTGACAATAGTACTAATCTATATGTCATTACCAATTCAAAAGGAAAAATTGTAAGCTGGAACAATTATATTTCTACTGTGATGAACCTATATTATATCCATTTTACAATTTTTGAAAGCTGGTTGATTGATTCAATTTCGAAGGAAGTAAAAGATTCTTAAGGTGGTTATAATGTGCCTATATTTTCTATAAACACCACGCTTTCGGGAATAATTTCGACGGTTTCGGGAATATTTTTAATTACTGTATTTTTTCAAAAACTTGTTGCAACTTTCTGTGGCAAAACATCCCAGATATTCCCAAACCTTTTTGTATGAAGAACAATTTCCTGTCTTTCCAAAATGGCACCACCTTCTACAAAATCTCAATTGATGATATCCTATTCATTCAGGTAAAGGACGATTACTGTTCAATTATTACAAACTCTTATTCCTGCTGGATGAAAGTTACTATGCAACACCTTCTGGAACTACTACCGGAGAATCAATTTTATCGGGTGCACCGCTTTTATACGGTTAACCTTAACCTGGTTACCGGTGTTGGTAAAAATTTCTTACGGGTGCAGGACCATCGAATTCCTGTTAGCAGATCGCTGTCCCCTTCCTTCAATGAGCAGTTTATAAAGTCCTGATTAGAAATAGCCCTGAGTAATTCCTGAACGCTTCACTGACGGTTCACTGATGCTTCCAGAACGATGAAACAACAGTCAAACAACGAACAAAATTCGGTTCCTGATGACTGACTGGACAGATGAAAGTGCCCGAATGGACGGTGAAACTATGCCGAATGGTCTTTCCTACACCGCAAACTGCTTCAAATGATGCTTCGCGTGCTTGTGTAGCAATTGCACCTGACCCTCATAATTCAATGGACCAAAGAATGGATTCACAATCTCCCGCTCCGGATTCTCAGCAAAGGCCTGCTGGAAGGCTTCCAGGGCACGCTTTAATTCAGTAATCGCAGTCTCCATGTTTGGATTCCGCACCGGTGCAGGAGTTTCCCCCATAAGAGGATTCTTGAAATTCTGAGGGAAGGGGTCCTCGCTAAACAGAAAAGCTACCATCTGTGGCAACCGATTCTCAGGGCTTAACAACTTCACCGGTATCTTGCCCGCAGCCACTAACACCGCATCTGTCATATGCTCCACCATCTGCTGCACATTCATCTGGCCCCAGGCAGGTGGGGTGGAAGGGTCTAGTTCTGTGAGTAGACGGGGGAAGTCTTCCAGGAGGAAGGTTAGTTTGGCTTCCATCCTACGCCGCTTTGCGCTTTTCGATCTCGGCGCAGAGGGCATCAAAGATGTCATCCACACTGCCCTCGCCTTTTACCTCCACTACCTTGCCGAACTGGCGGTAATGATCTGCTACAGCCGAGGTCTTCTTATGATATTCTGTAATCCGCGCACGGATAATACTTTCATTCACATCATCTGTACGTCCACTGGTCAACCCGCGGTTCAGCAATCGCTTCACCAACTCTTCTTCTGTCACTTCCAGGGCTAACACCACATTGATGGCCTCCCCGCGCTGCTCCAGCAACTCATCCAGGGCAACCGACTGCGCCTGGGTACGCGGAAATCCATCAAACAGGAATCCCTTGGCCTCCGGGTTATTGTCCAATGCCGACCGGATCATGCCAATTACCACGGCATCCGGTACCA
>JALOMU010000165.1 GCA_025455285.1 Flavihumibacter sp. | reverse complement strand
ACCGTATCCAGGATGGGTATGCCTTTTTCCATCTGGTCCACAAAACCGGGACCAATCGGTTTATTCACCCTTACCTGGTATTCTTTCTCGTGCGAATTACCTGCCCGCAGCACTTTGTTTACAATATCACCATCATTGGTGAGCAGGATGAGCCCATCTGAATCCTTATCCAGCCTGCCTATGGGAAATACCCGCTTGGGATAATTCAGAAAGGAAATAATATTACCCGCCACATGTTCTTCCGTGGTAGTTGTAATGCCTACCGGTTTATTGAGCAGTATATATACCGGCTTCTCCTTTTGCTTGCGCGTAATCAAACTGCCATCTACTTCTACTTCATCGCCTGGCTTTACCCGGTTTCCTGGTTTGGCCTTACGCCCATTCAACAACACTCTTCCTGCTAAAATCAGGTCATCGGCTTCTCTCCTGGAACAATAACCGGTATCACTGATGAACTTATTTATACTGATGGATTCTTCCAATGCCTTATTTTTTCTTTCCTTGTTTTTTATTTCCTGCTTTTTTAACTGCTGCCTTTCTTGCTCTGACATCGCCGGTCTCCTCTTTCATCGCAGTTGCGATCACCCACTCGTAATCCAACTGGCGTTTCTCCAGGTTGGCCGCCACCACCCTGATCCGCACTTTATCTCCCATCCGGAAGGTCCGGCCCGATCTCCTGCCTGCCAGCATATAATCCGTCTCAACATGCCGGAAATCATCATACTCCGACAAACTGGTAATACTTACCAATCCCTCACATTTATGCTCCACCGTTTCTACCCAGAAACCAAAGGATGATACCCCACTAATCACACCATCAAATTCATCCCCCAGGAAATTCATCAGGTATTCCACCTGCTTGTATTTGTTGGATGCTCTTTCTGAATCCATCGCTGCCCTTTCGCGCTCACTGCAATGTTTGCACTTCTCTTCCATCTTTTTATCCGGCAGGTATTGTTCATCCAGCACCTGCTGCAACACACGATGCACCAATACATCCGGGTAGCGGCGAATGGGAGAAGTGAAGTGTGCATAATGCTCAAACCCTAATCCATAGTGTCCAATATTTTTAGTCGTATATACCGCTTTTGCCATGGTACGGATACCTAATTGTTCAAGTACATGCTGCTCGGGCTTGCCCTGCACATCCTGTAACAACTGGTTAAAGGATGCTGCAATCTGTTCGGGCGATTTGGTCTGAAAGGTATGTCCGAATTTACGCGCGAATGCTGCAAAGGGTGTAAGCTTTTCCTCATCCGGCTGATCATGCACGCGATACGGAAAGGGCAATGGCTTTTTATTGACTTCAATCTTGCTGATGAATTCTGCCACAGTGCGGTTAGCCAGCAACATGAACTCTTCAATCAACTGATGAGCTTCCTTGCTCTCCTTGATCATTATGCCTATCGGCTTTCGGTTCTCATCCAGTTTGAAACGAACTTCCTGTGAGGAGAAATTAATCGCGCCTTTTTTAAATCGCTGTTTGCGCATGCGTTGCGCGAATTTATTCAGCAGCAGAATTTCCTCTTTGTACAACCCATCTTCATTCTCGATGATCTCCTGCACCTCTTCATAAGTAAACCGATGATCAGAATGGGTCACGGTCCTGCCCAACCAGCTCTCTTTTACATCCCCTCTTGCATTGATCAGGAAAACAGCTGAAAAGGTGAACTTGTCTTCATGCGGGCGCAGAGAACAAAGTTCATTCGAAATTTTTTCAGGTAGCATGGGATTCACCCGGTCGGGTAAATACACAGAGGTTGCCCGCAGATAAGCTTCCTTATCCAGTTCAGTATCTGGCTCTACATAATAGCTCACATCCGCGATATGTACCCCGATTTCGTATCCCCCTTTCACCGATTGGATCGATAAGGCATCATCAAAATCCTTTGCATCCATAGGGTCTATCGTAAAGGTCAACACTTCCCGCATATCCCTGCGCTGTGCAATCTCCTTTGCATCCAGCGTTTCCGGTATGCGGGCTGTTTCCTCCAGCACATCTTCCGGAAAGGAAAGTGGAAATCCATTTTCCAGCAGGATTTCTTTCATCGCTGTATCGTTGGCCGCCTCTTCTTTCAGCACTTCCATCACTTCCCCTACCGGCTTTTTGTTATTCGACCATTCCACAATTTTCACTACTGCCCTCGCTCCATTCTCAGCCCCATGCAGTTTATCCAGCGGGATATAAATATCTGGCATGGGTTTGTCTGTTTCCGGAATGAAAAATGCAAAACTTTTACTCAGTTCTATATTACCCAGGAAGGTTTGCTGTTTGCGCTCCACCACGTCTGTGATCATTCCCTGCAGCCGACCGCCACCTCTTCCGGAGGAGCGCATAACCTGTACTTTTACTTTATCGCCATGTAAGGCGGTATTGAAGTCGTTGGGCTTTACCAGAATATCCTGTTCCAGTCCTTCAATGATCACAAACCCCATTCCACTTCTGGTTATATCAAGTCTGCCGACCGGCAATTCAGGACCAGTTCCCTTTGCCTTATTTTTCTTTGAAGAAGCTTTCTTTTTACTCATTTTTTCATAGTTAAGCAGAAGGTGAATACTGTTTACTAAATGTACCGATTATCGTGCGAACCCGCTCCCCGGCATCAAACAAAAATGTCATTTCGATGGGCAACACGTAGATCGGCCAGTCCCTCAACTCCTGCTGGAATTTTATTAAGCGAACCGCATCCTTTTCAGTGGTCAGAATCATCTTCTGATCCCTTCCCAACTGGTTGAATTTTCGCTGGATTTCTTTTATATCGTCGATGGTGAATATATGATGATCACTGTACGCCAGTTGCTCATAACTGCTCACCTGGTTGGCCATGTACCGTTTGAGTGGCTTGGGATTCGCGATACCTGTTACCAATAATATTTCCATATCAGCACTTAAACTTTTCTCCTGTTTGGATACCAACTGATAGGGTTTGCCATATCTTATACCCGCAAAAAACACCTGCTGACTGGGTGCAGGATTCAATTCCTGCCGAATCTGTTCAGCATCTTCCAAACTTAAATTCAATGGACATTTAGTTACCACAATTATATCTGCCCTGGCTGCACTTCGCTTTTCATCTCTCAAATCTCCGGTTGGCAGGTACCAGTCGCGCGTGTATAAATTGCTGTAATCCGTTAGCACAATATTCAACCCCGCCTCAATTGCCCGATGCTGAAATGCATCATCCAGCACAATCAGTTGGGTATCCGGCCGATCATGCAGCAGCAAAGGCACTGCCACTACCCGTTCTTCTCCAACCGCTACTGAAACATCCGGAAACTTCAGGTGAAACTGCATGGGTTCATCCCCAATTTCCAATGCTGTGGTGGTGTCATTGGCCAACGCATAGCCCCTTGTTTTGCGTTTATACCCTCTGCTGAGTGTGGCCAGCTTCAACTCTTTTTCAAACTGCCGCAGCATCCATTCCACCATGGGTGATTTACCGGTTCCTCCTGCCGCAATATTGCCCACGCATACAATCGGAATATTAAACTTTGCAGCTTTCAGGATATTTGCATCATAGAGTTTATTGCGTACAAAAATGGCCAGCCAGTATACCAGTGAAAACGGAAACAACAGCATCCGCAGGGGTTTCAGCAAGGGAAAATTAAAATTCATACAATGCATCCGGGGTTATACAGCCATTCAATGGCAGATCATAATCATCTCTCTCAGGAATCTCTTCTACCGGTTCAAAGTAACTAATTCCAAGAGTATAACAATCAGTTCTTACCTGTGCCAGGTAGCGATCGTAAAAGCCTTTTCCATATCCCAGGCGATAGCCTTGTTTATCTACCGCCAGCAAGGGTACCAATACCAGGTCCAGTTCAATAGGCGCTATTACCTCTTCGGTTTTCGGTTCTGCAATTCCATATTGATTTTTCACGTAATCGGTATCCATGTCCACCAGCCTCGCTTCCATGGTGGAGGATTTGACGTTTACAACAGGGTAGCATAACCGTAATTCTGGAATTCTGAATTCCATAAAATCAGTCAGCAAAAAAGTATTAGGTTCTGCTCTTTCTCTTAATGGCCAGTACGACAAAACGGTTTGTAATTGATCTGGCCAATACCATTGCTGAAACCGTATCAGGATCAGATCATCCAGGCGACTCCTTTCCTGATCCGCTAGTGTCTGTCGGCGTTTCAGGAATTCGGCTCTTAATGCAGCTTTCGTCATACCTATCGATTGATGAAAAAAGAGAATACCGTAGTTCCGTAATTGCGCTCCTGCACAAACCATTCATATCCCTGGTAATTATTACGCGGCGTATGTTCCAGCACAAACATACCTCCGGGTTTGAGCAATTGTTTCTCCACCACTTTTTTGGGTAACTCATCAATGGTGGTGAGGGCATAAGGCGGACCTGCAAAAATAAAATCATACTGATCCGTGCAACTTTCCATATACTTGAACACATCCATGCGAACTACCCGGATGGTTTCTGTTAGTCCCAACTGCTCCACAGTTTTTGAGATAAACGCATGCATCGCTGGGTCCTTCTCGACAATCACCTGTTCCGCAGCCCCTCTCGAAGCCAGCTCGTAACTGATACTGCCGGTGCCTCCAAACAGATCCAGTGTTTTCGCTCCTTCAAACTCAATGTTGTTCTGCAGAATATTAAAAAGTCCTTCTTTCGCGATATCCGTTGTTGGACGGGTATATGGCATGTTGGCAGGCGGACTTATTTTTCGTCCCCCGAATTTTCCACTTATGATACGCATACCGCTGCCTGCATTAGAGGAGTGAAAAAATGAGGTAACATTCCCTGCAACTGGCGTTCATTCAATTGAAGCTTTTCCGGTTGTACTGCCAGCTCCAGCTTGCCAAGGTACTTGTATAAATCCAGGTAAAGGGCACTTGAAGTGTCCATCCAGCCCGACCAAACTACCGGTGTTGTTTCAGGTGATAAACCGGCTTGCTGCAGCAAAGACAACACCAGGTAACTTACATCATCCGGAGCATGATATTCAAACTGCTGAAAGAATTTCCAGCCCCCGTGGTGCAAAGCTATGTACACCAAATGCTGATCAATCACCAGGTAGAGAATGCCTGTTTCAGGATGCTGCAACTGATTCAATTGCTGCATCCAGCAGGTGAGCTGGTGCCGGTGCGTACTATTGGGATGTACACCTGCCAATGCTGAATAAACGGTGGCGGATAACCGAAAAACGGTATAATGGGATGCATCTGCATGCAGATCAGTTAATGTAGTGCCTTTAAACAGATCCCCAAACTGGC
>JALOMU010000164.1 GCA_025455285.1 Flavihumibacter sp. | reverse complement strand
TCGGCTGTTATGGTAGGGACATTTCCAGAATCCGGCTTTATCCTTTTGCAAGACCCTACCATCAGCATCAATTCCCCAGAACCATTCGCCGTTTTCTTTATCCACTAGTTTTTGCTGGATAAATTTCCATGAGTTGAGGGACCGCGTTAGCCAAATTGGATCCTTGGTGAATTGCCATCCGGTATAAAAACCAACCATAGCCTCCGCCTGTGGCCACCAATGTTTTTCAGTTCTCTCCCAAAGAGCACCATCAGTATCCAATCCATTAACAGCAGACTCAAGCAAACGTAGAGAGGATGATTGGATCTGCTTTACTAAAATCGGATCATTCAGCTGCAAGGCAGCTTCCCATAATAACCAGGCAGCTTCAACCTCATGACCCGGGGAAATTGAAGTAGATACAAATTTCCAGTGGATGTCAAAAAACAGGTATAGATTACCGTTAGCTGAATCAATTATTTTGTTTTGAAACAGTTGAAGGAGATGTTCTATTCGTGATTTTAACTGTTCATCCGGCCATATTTTAAACAAACAGGAATAGGCTTCCAGCAAATGGAGATGTGTATTCATTGATTTTGGCGCATTGAGATCTATCTCACTCAACCGCATATCGGAAATAGGTTCCCAGCTATCGGGTAAGGCTTCTATATAACCGCCGAATTTATTGTCGGAGAAATAGTTTTCAATAGTATGAAAAAGCGAGATGGCTTTCTCCTGTGCTTGATTTGCCTGTGTGACGGCAGCATACTCTGCAAGTCCGAATAATGCAAATGCGAGTCCGTATAATTGTTTTTTGGTAACAAGCGGATTTCCCTGGTGATTCACGATCCAGAAATATCCGCCATGCTGTTTGTCTTCAAAAGTATGTACAAGATATTCATAAGCCTTGTCAGCTATTTGTTTATGCTCCTCTGTTTTATTCAATCCATAGGCGGCTGAAAATGCCCACAATACTCTTGCCTGCTGAACAAGTCCCCTCTCCGCTTCCGGAAACACCTGGTTGCTATTGGAAACACGACCAAAACAGGCTCCGGTATGTTTATCAATAACTACCTCCTGCCAGAAAAGAAGAATTCGGTTCAATTCAATCTGAAGACTGGTTTTCCAATTGTGCATAGTGCTGTCAACTCGCATTTTCTGTCCTTCGCTGTTCTTTTAAAATAGTTCCAATTCGTATCATTTCCGCATCGGAAAGCGGATAAAAATAAATCATAATCAATGCGGTTACAGATCCGATTGCTGGAAGCCAGCTAAGCATTAAACGTATTCCGGTTTGGGCTAATTCCTCCTGCACCTGGTTGGCCTGAAATCCAAAAGCAGCCAGCAACCAGGCTGTAAGAGCTGAACCGATTGTCCAGCCCATCTTTTGCGACATGGAAGAAGATGAAAATATCAGCCCTGTTGCTCTCCTGCCGGTTTTCCATTCTGAATAATCTGCAATATCTGCATACATAGACCATAACAAAGGGAAAACCGTACCGGCACAGCAGCTGATCATAAATTGTAATAAAAAGATCAGCACTATATCATACTGTCCCATCCAGAAAAACAGTATACTAAGAATGGATGCAATCCCCATAGCAATACTGAAGCATCGTTTTTTACCATATTTATTTGCAAGAGGGAATGCCATCATTACCCCGATCAGATTGGCAATCTGTCCGATAACCAGGTAAAGGGTAGAAAAGTTAATAGCAAATCGGCCCAGTTGAATGGCTTCATTTTCGTGAATGTAGTAGCGGAAATAGTACATCGCTGCTCCATCTCTGATCGAATTGAAAATAAGGACAGCTATCCCGGCAACAACAAGAATCACCCAGGGTCTGTTACTGAGCAGGTCCCGAAGATCCGTTTTAAATGTGGTCGATGTGTGGCGGATCGGTTGAACTCTTTCTTTTACCCACGCAAAACAGAATAAGAACAGTATTACACAGAGTATCGCAATCACACCCACGGCCCATTGCCAGGCGGTTGCATTTTGAGGCATTGAAAGCTGCGTACTTCCTCCCCTGTAAGAGATTAATGGTTCAATCAGAGCAAGTGCAACAAAGCTACCGGCAAAAGCAAACCCCATTCTAAAGGAAGCCAGGATATTTCTTTCCTTCGGGTCTTCAGAGATAACACCCAGTAAGGCTGCATAGGGCACATTGATGAAGGAATAGACCAGCATCATCAGGGAATAGGTTCCATACACATAGATCAGTAGTTGTTGCTGTGATCCAAGATCGGGCACCGTGAACGTGACGATCCCCATGATCCCGAAGGGTATAGCGAGGTATAAGAGGTAGGGGCGAAACTTACCAAACCGGGATTGCGTTCGGTCTGCAATCATACCAATGACCGGATCCAGCAGGGTATCCCAAATCCGTGTTATCAGTAGTAGGGTGCCCACTGCTGCTGCGGGCAAACCCATTACATCGGTATAAAAAAACAGGAGATAGATTCCAAATAGTTTCCAGAACATGGAGGAAGCCATATCGCCGAATCCATAGCCGATCCTTTCTTTCAGGCTGATCTGTCCCATATCAGCCTAAGATACTGAAGCCGTAATTCAACTCAAATTATTCCGAACGCAAACTTTTTACCGGGTTCAAAATTGCCGCCCTGATGGTTTGAACACTGATGGCAATTAATGCGAGGAGGCTTAATCCCACTACCGGCCAAATAAATACGGTTAAATCCAGGTTAGTCCTATAACTAAAATCTTCCAGCCATTTGTTGGTTGCAAACCATCCGATTGGCAGTGCTATTAAGGATGCCACCAATACCAGGCGAAGAAAATAGGTTGCCAGCATCCACACAATACCCGGTACAGATGCACCCAATACTTTTCGTACTCCTATTTCCTTGGTTCTTTGCTGTACGGAGAAAGCAGATAAACCCAGAAGTCCCACACAAGCCAGCAATATAGCTACCCCGGTAAAAAGGCCAATGACTCTTACAGTTTGTTGTTCTGAATGATACATCCTGTTATAATCTTCATCCATAAAGCTGTAACTAAATGGACGATGTTTCACCAGCTCTTTCCAGGTTTTCTCCATGAAAGCAATTGTTTCAGGTAATTGTTTCCCGGATACTTTCACCAGCAGGTTATTACCATAGTTAGAAGGGAAAAGCACCAGGCCCTGAATGGGAGAATGCATGGAACTGAAATGAAAATCCTTTACTACTCCTTTTACTATACCTGGTCTGGATTCATCCAGAAACATTTTTTTACCGACAGCTTCCTGTGGGCTCCAACCTAACTGCTTTGCTGCAGATTCATTCAGGATAAAGCGATAATAATTTTTTTCATTCTCCGGATGAGAGGCATCCAGGACATCCTGCCGATTGATATCATCACCAGCGATTAATTGAATTTCATTTGTACGCAAATATTCCTCATCAATTGGATTGGCATACACATTGAGTGAGCTGTTTTCAGGCATGACAGAACTACGCATACCATAACCGCCTACGATAGAAATGGGTGCATTATAACTTAACGAAGTATTCTTGATTTGTGGATTCGCCTTCAACTGATTTTTCATCAGGTCCATTTTCTCAGTCACTTTATAATCAGCCTTTACAACCACCACATGATCCCGGTTGAATCCAAGTGATTTCTCCTGGATGTATTTTACCTGTTTGTACATCGCAAAACTTCCAATTAAAAGGAACGCTGATATGGTAAACTGAAAAACAGTTAATGATTGTCTGACCCAATTACCATTGTCGCTGTTTCTAAAATTGCCTTTCAATACTTTGATAGGTTGAAAACCTGATAATACCAGTGCCGGGTAGGAGCCAGCCAAAACAGCGATGAAAATCACCATACCAAGAGCTGAAACAATTAATATCGGATGTGTCAGATCTGTAAGAACAAGTGAACGATCTACCAGTTCATTAAAAAGAGGTAAAAGCAGTGCTGTAGCAGCAAAACTGATTACCAGAGCAAGCACTGAAATCACCAGCGATTCACCAATAAACTGTCCGAAAACCTGTTGCCTGGTTGCTCCTGCAACTTTGCGGATACCGACTTCGCGTGCCCTTTCCAGGGACCTTGCTGTGCTCATGTTGATATAGGTAAAGCAGGCAATCAGTAAAATCAGGACAGCCATCCCGCTTGCAATATAGATATAACGGATATCCGTATTCGCTACATAGGCATTGTATGGAGAATGCAGATGAATGTCATAAAAAGGTTCCAGAAAATAGGTTAACCAGATAGAGGGGTCATTCATTTCCTTCTCCATGAAGGGCCTGATTTTCGCCTGCAGGTTGGCAAGGGAGGTGTTTTCTTTTAATAATAGGTAGGTCTGGTAATTCGCATTCCAGTAGGTTTCTTCCTGGGCAGGTCCAAGAGAAGAAAATGAACCTACCATTGAAAACCGGATCTGGGAATTAGACGGACAATCATCCGTTATACCTGTTACAATGAAGGGCGTTTGTTGTGCGCCTACCAAAATGGTTTGTC
The DNA here is from genome assembly GCA_025455285.1 of Flavihumibacter sp. Taxonomy (GTDB): domain Bacteria; phylum Bacteroidota; class Bacteroidia; order Chitinophagales; family Chitinophagaceae; genus Flavihumibacter. The sequence goes on along the minus strand of JALOMU010000164.1, from coordinate 786 downwards.
CAACTGCATTTTGGTGAGGAAAATATTTTTTAGCAGCAGCTGCAGTCATCACCAGCTGATTGGGTGATTCCAGTACTTTATCTGGTGATCCAGCCTGAAGTGTAAAGGAAGAAAAAACCTGAAAGAAGGTAGAATCGGCAAAAAGGAATTCAGGGTCTTCATATAACTGGTCCCCGATTTTTAGAAGTCCGCTTCCTTTGGTCATTCGAACACCTTCTTCTACTTCCGGAAAATTTCGTTTAAAGGAAGGCATGACTTTGGTGCTGGTATAATTACCGGCAACTTTTTCCGAATTGCCAAAACTGTATTCCATGATGACCCGAACAATCCGGTTTCCCTTTTCCTGGAAACGATCGAAGCTGAGTTCATGCCGGATATACATAAACATCAGCAAACAGCAGGTGAACGCAACCGTTAGTCCGGTTAGATTGATAAATGAAAACCCTTTGTGCTTAAAAAGATTCCGTATGGCAATCCGCCAGTAATTTTGTAGCATACCTGTGAGTTGTACTCTTTTGCTACCAAGCGATGTGCCAATCCACTATAAAATTGATTTTCAATAAATTATTTCCTTCATTGAGGACTGTATTGTCCGATTTCGAACACCTGCTGTCCGGTTTCGCCTGCTTCTTACTCTCCACACAGAGCGGAGGATGGCGCTGGCTGGCAGACTGAAATTTTCTTGAAGATACCTTTTATAGCGAATTTTCACTAACGATCAAAGGAATAGTGCATTAGGCTGCTCTTAACATTTCAATAATTGAATGCTGGACTATGTTGCGCCCC
>JALOMU010000163.1 GCA_025455285.1 Flavihumibacter sp. | reverse complement strand
CCTTCGGTGAAAATGGGCCAAACCGGGCGACCAAACCGCAGGTATACAGGTCCTTCATATGCCGCAATAGCCAGGGTGGCCTGACGTGTTTGCTCATAATCGCAGGGGACAATCACCGTCATACCCGGAAGCATTTTCATCATACCGATATCTTCCAGTATCTGATGGGTAGCACCATCTTCGCCAAGGGTAAGGCCGGCATGGGAGGCGCAGATCTTTACATTCTTGCCGGAATATGCCACAGATTGCCGTATCTGGTCGTAGACCCGGCCGGTAGAAAAGTTGGCAAAGGTGGTGGTGTAGGGAATCTTGCCGCCGATTGTTAAGCCAGCTGCTATACCAATCATATTAGCTTCCGCAATACCACATTGGATAAATCTTTCGGGATTTTCTTTAATAAAGGTTCCCAGTTTCAGTGAGCCAGCAAGGTCGGCGGTAAGGGCTACCACATTTGGATTCGTTCTTCCGAGTTCCGTAATGCCATCACCAAAGCCGCTTCGGGTGTCCTTTTTCCCGGTTACCTGAATATCCTTCAACATAATCTGACAATTGTTTTACTAAGATACTTAATTCAAATTGGCCTGTTGTAGCTGGAACAGGTTCTCGTCTTCCTGGAGCTTTTTCTCCCACCTCCAGGCGGTATCCATCATGTCTTCCAGATTATATTTAAGTTCCCATTCCAGTTCATTTACCGCATGTTCATTATTAGCATAGATCGCAATTACATCACCAGGCCGGCGGGGACCAATCATATAATTCAGTGCCTGTCCACTTACTTTTTCGAAAGCACGAATCGCTTCCAACACCGTAACACCATTTCCTGTACCAAGATTAAATACCTCGCAGGATTTTTTTCCTTTGCCTCTCATCAGGTACTGCAAGGAAAGCGTATGTGCATGGGCGATATCCGATACGTGAATGAAATCACGAAGGCAGGATCCGTCTCTTGTATCGTAATCGTTTCCAAAAACAGTTAGTTGCGGTATTTTCCCAATGGCTGTTTGGGTGATGGCTGGAACCAGGTTGGCTGGCCGCCCAATTGGTAATTCTCCAATCTGAATACTGGGATGCGCACCTACCGGATTAAAATAACGAAGCAGGATACATTGGGTTGCATTCACTTTTGCAAACTCACTGATAATTTGTTCTCCCATCTGTTTGGTATAACCATAGGGAGATTCAGCTGGTTTAGGTGGTGTGCTTTCTGTAACGGGAATTTCATCAGGGTTGCCATAAACCGTGCAGGAAGAAGAAAATACGAAATAGGGAACTTTGAATTCCTGCACACATTTCAGTAGGTTCAGCAGGCTAACCAGGTTGTTCTCAAAATAGAGTAGGGGCTGCTCCACGGATTCACCAACTGCTTTGAAGGCTGCAAAATGTATGATGCCGGTGATATCGCTGTTCTCTGCGAAGATGGCATAGGTGTCATCGAAATTGCAGAGGTCCACTTTGTAATTTTTGATTTTTTTTCCGGTGATTTTTTCTACTCCCTCAAGGATACGTGGCGTAGAACGAGAGTTGTTATCAACCGAAATAACTTCAAATCCGTTTTCAACCAGGTCAACCACAGTATGTGAACCGATATAACCGCATCCACCGGTAACCAGAATCTTGCTCATGGGATCATTTTAGGTTTATGATATATGATATACTATCAGCCTTCTTTAAGAACGGTAATCAGGTATTGTCCATACCCGCTCTTTATTAAAGGTTGTGCAATTTTTTCAAGTTGTTCATTGTTAATAAAGCCTTTTCTCCAGGCGATCTCTTCAATACAGGCAACTTTAATACCCTGTCTTTGTTCAATTACCTGTACAAATTGTGCAGCCTGCATTAACGAATCAAAAGTTCCGGTATCCAGCCATGCCGTACCCCGATCCATGATGGAAACTTTGAGCTTGCCTCTTTTCAGGTACTCTTTGTTTACATCCGTTATTTCGTATTCTCCCCTCGGACTTGGTTGCAGGTTGGCGGCAATTTCAATTACGGCATTATCATAAAAATACAATCCAGGTACGGCGTAATTACTTTTTGGCTGGACAGGTTTTTCTTCAATGGAAATCACCTGGTTGTTTTTATCAAATTCTACCACACCATACCGTTCAGGATCGCTTACCCTATAGGCATATACTATTCCACCATCAGGGTTGGTATTATGTGCCAATTGTGTTCCAAGACCTGCACCATAAAAAATATTATCACCAAGCACCAGTGCAACTTTATCTTTTCCAATAAATGGAGCCCCTATTACAAAGGCCTGTGCCAGTCCATTGGGGGTGGGTTGTTCCGCATAACTGATATCTAGTCCCAATTCATTTCCATTGCCCAGTAGTTTTTTGAAAAGTGGTAAATCATGCGGTGTTGAAATGATCAATATTTCCCTGATTCCGGCCAGCATCAGCGTAGAAAGCGGGTAATAAATCATAGGCTTGTCATAAACCGGCATGATTTGTTTGCTGATGGCATAGGTAATTGGATGCAGCCGGGTGCCTGAACCACCGGCAAGAATAATTCCTTTCATAGTAACTTAAAATAGTCGGCAATATAAGCCAAATTCTCTATGTGTGCATGAAAAAGGGGTGCCAACTGACACCCCTTTCACTGGCTAAATAATTACTTAGAATATTGCCTTGATAATAAAATATACTATGGCTGCAATGATGGCCGACACCGGAATAGTGAGGATCCATGCCCAAAGCAGGTTAATGGTAACGCCCCACCGAACGGCTGATAAACGTTTGGTAGCACCTACGCCGATGATGGCACCGGTTATAGTATGAGTGGTGCTCACGGGAATCCCCAATGCTTCAGTCAGATAAAGTGTTGCGGCCCCTGCAGTTTCCGCACTTACTCCTTCCAGTGGAGTAACTTTGGTTATACGAGTACCCATCGTTTTGACGATCTTCCAGCCTCCGCTAAGAGTTCCTAATGCGATGGCCGTAAAACTTGCAACCGGCACCCACCAATAATCTTCCACAAAATGGGAAAAACGGTGTGCTGAATCCAGTGTGGTATAGGCAGTATTTCCGTTTTGAACTTCAAAGAAGATTACCGCTGCTCCAATAATACCCATTACTTTTTGGGCATCGTTTCCACCATGTCCCAGGCTGAACAGAGCAGACGATACAAGCTGCAATCGACGGAACCATTTTTCAGCTTTATACGGTACCGCTTTTCGGCAAATATTCAATATGATTACGGTAATAATGTAGGCTATTATCATTCCAATTACCGGAGCAAGAAAGATAAACAGAAAAGTAGGCAGCACTTTTGCATAGTTGATCACATCTTCACTATTTTTTACCATTCCGCCTGCATGAGCAACAGCTGCTCCCATAAATCCACCCAATAAAGTATGTGAAGAACTGGAAGGAATACCAAACCACCAGGTTAACAGGTTCCAGGTAATGGCTGCAATCAGTCCGGCAAAGATCACTTCCAACGTGATGAAGTTCTCATGCACAGATTTTGCGATGGTATTGCCAATTTTAAATTCTCCAATCAGGTATTTGGAAATAAAAAATGCGGCAAAGTTGAACACAGCTGCCCATAAAACTGCCTGGAAAGGCGTCAGTACTTTAGTTGATACAATGGTCGCTATTGAGTTAGCAGCATCATGGAAGCCATTGATATAATCAAATATCAGGGCTAACACAATGATGATTACCAGGAAAGTCATGGACGGAAGTATGAGTTATGAAGTATGAATTATGAAGTATGAATTGGGAAGTAAGAAGTGTGAAGTCTCACGTCTCACGTCTCACATCTCACTTATCTTAGGCGTATTTAATTATGATACTCTCAATCACATTGGCAGCATCTTCGCATTTGTCGGTAACGATTTCCATTACCTGGTAGATTTCTCTTTTTTTAATTACTTCTTTCGCGTCTGGTTCGGTTTCAAAAAGACGATCAATACTTAAATCAAAAATATCGTCTGCCTGGTTTTCTATGCTGTTCACTTTTACCAGTGCATCGGTGATCTGGCGCATGTTTTTCATGTTCCGCAGTTCGATTACCGCGTTTTTGATATGCTCTGCTCCTTGCTCAATCAGATCCGCCATTTTCTGGATGCCGGGATCATTTGGATTCACTTTATAAAAGTTTATTTTTTTTGCTGAAGCAAAAATGTAATCGCAGATATCGTCCAGCGCTGTCGCCAGGTAATGAATATCTTCACGATCGAAGGGGGTGATAAAGTTTCTTCCGAGTTCAGTAAAGATTTTATGGGTCAGATCATCATTAACATGTTCCAGGTCCTCCATTTTTGAAATCAGTCCTGCTCTTTTATCGAAGTCCGATTCACTTACCACATCTTTCATCAGGGCGCCCATTTTGGCTACAGTGTTAGCTACTTCTTCGAATAGGGAATAAAAGACTTTATCCTTGGGAGTGAACAGTTTCAGGATCGAGGACAGTGCCATAACTAAATTTTGCGCAAAAATAGACCGCTTTGGTCTGTGGAGGGATGCCGGGGGCTTTGGTAATAATTTCTTAACATTGCCTGCCCGTCCCGCCTGTATTTGGCGGGTACCTTTGCCGCCGTTAATAATTTGGTAACACTAAATCAACTCCAGTAAATGCCTTTGTTTTACCGTCTTTTTGGCTTGATTCTGTTTGGGTTGACTGTTTTTCTTAATGTGTCGGGCCAGGATTCGGTGACTACAGTATCCGTTACCAAGAGGAAGTGGTTTGAAACCTTCACAATCCGGGGCTATGTACAAACCCGGTACAATCGCCTGCTGGAAACCAATCCCAATCTCCAATGTGAGCAATGTGATCGTAGCTGGGGAGGAAATGGAGGATTTTTTCTGCGCCGGGTTCGGGTGATTATCCAGGGTAATATTTCTGATCGGGTATCTATATATATACAACCGGATTTTGCCTCCTCTGCCGGTGGCGGACTTAATTATGGACAGGTTCGCGATGCCTATTTTGATCTTGCTTTTGATGCAAAAAAGACCTGGCGCATTCGGGTTGGACAAAGTAAAATTCCCTATGGATTCGAAGGTATGCAGAGCAGCTCCAACCGCTTACCCCTGGATCGTAGCGATGGCATCAACTCTTCTTTTGTAAATGAACGTGATCTTGGGGCTTTTTTATATTGGGCTCCTGCAGAAAAACGCGAGCTACTAAACCGCCTTACGGAAGACGGGCTCAAAGGTTCAGGGGATTATGGTGTTGCGGGTTTTGGAGTGTTTAACGGACAATCGGCCAATCGGCCAGATCAGAATCGCCAGGTGCATGTGGTTGGCCGGTTTTCATGGC
>JALOMU010000162.1 GCA_025455285.1 Flavihumibacter sp. | reverse complement strand
GACCTTTCAGCGTTGGCTCGGAGAGTGCCTCCCTGTATGCTTTCGTAATTGCTTTGTGAAAATCGGTTGCTGTCCAGGTTTGAATATCCTCCACATTGGTTTCCGCCAGGGGAGTGCGGTCATAAATGGACCAACGCTGCTGATTGTATTTGCTTTTATAATAATCGCCCAGGAGTGTATTCAAGAGTGCCCGGGACACACCCTGCTCAAGCACAATTTCCTTTCGCAACAAATTCAACGCAGCTGTATCACTTTCATCCACCAATACCTCCTGCAATTGAATACGATAGAGGATCGCTTTGATTTGATGACCCGATTGTTTCTCCGCCTTCGCCTTTGTATACAATTGTTGTACTTCCTCCAATGCAGATTGGTACAAACCTGCTTGCTGTATCAGGGAGTCTATTTCTTCCCACCAGGGATCATATTGTGTTGTTGGCATTTTCTGGGCTGATAAGGGAAAAAAATAAAATCAAAAGGCTTAGACCTAAGCGCATATCCGACATTTTAATACAAGTTATTGAAAAGCATACAGACCATAGATGCAGACACTATTGGATTACACAGACCAATGCCCGCAAATCAATCATCTTAACAGAACCTTGAGTGTATGTGACCTGCTCCCGTTGCAGGAACAAATTAAAAAAGCTGTCCCCCGGAGAGGACAGCCCTATGTTGGAGTGAATGGGAGACGGCTGCCTGGGAGGGTACAGAAAGACAAAAGCGGTACAAATATTGCACCGCTTTTTCATATTTTCTGGTATATCTACTATTTTTTGATTACTTCGGCCATCTTTTTTCCGATATCAGCCGGACTTTGTACTACGTGGATTCCACATTCTGCCATGATCTTCATTTTCGCGGCTGCAGTATCATCTGCTCCACCGATGATCGCACCGGCATGGCCCATACGACGACCCGGAGGAGCTGTTTGACCCGCAATAAATCCTACCACAGGCTTAGTACCGTTTTCTTTGATCCATTTGGCAGCTTCCGCTTCCATGCTTCCTCCGATCTCACCAATCATTACGATTCCATCTGTTTCCGGATCATTCATCAGCAATTCTACCGCTTCTTTTGTTGGTGTACCAATGATCGGGTCACCACCAATTCCAATAGCAGTGGAAATTCCCAACCCCGCTTTCGCTACCTGGTCTGCTGCTTCATAAGTAAGGGTGCCACTTTTGGATACGATTCCAATACGGCCTGCCTTGAACACAAAACCAGGCATGATACCAACTTTACACTCGTCGGCAGTGATTACACCCGGACAGTTAGGCCCGATCAGACGGGTTTTGCGGCCCTGCAGGAAGTTTTTGGCGCGAACCATATCCTGCACAGGAATACCTTCTGTAATACATACCACCAGTTCAATACCTGCTTCAGCGGCTTCCATGATGGCATCCGCTGCAAATGCAGGCGGAACAAATATGATGGATACATTAGCGCCGGTTGCCTTCACAGCATCGGCTACCGTATTAAAAACAGGACGATCCAGGTGGGTGGACCCACCTTTACCCGGAGTAACACCACCCACCACCTGGGTGCCATACTCGATCATTTGAGTAGCATGGAAAGTTCCTTCCGTTCCTGTGAATCCCTGTACTATAATCTTCGATTGCTTATTTACTAAAACGCTCATATGGCTATATTTTACTGATCGGGGGCAAAACTAAGGTATAATGGGCAGATATCCGGCGCATTCCAAAGGGAAAATTAGCGAACCAGGTCCTCCATATTCCGGTCGTTGTCAATCTTGCCGGTCTGTTCCAGCATCCGCATGTCTTTTGCATCCCGGAGAAAGTCTGAGGCAAAAATGAATTCATTCAGGCGCTGGTTTTTGCTGAAGATGATCTCTTTGTTATTTCCTTCCCATTCTTTGTCTCCTTTGTACATATAAATGATCTTATCCCCAATCTCCATTACGGAGTTCATATCATGGGTATTGATCACGGTGGTTATATTAAACTCCTGTGTCAGTTCCTTGATCAGCTTGTCAATTACCAGTGAAGTCTGCGGATCAAGGCCAGAGTTGGGTTCATCGCAAAACAGGTATTTGGGATTTAATACGATCGCCCGGGCAATGCCCACCCTTTTTTTCATCCCTCCGCTGATCTCAGCCGGAAACTTTTTGTTGGCATCCCTCAACTCCACACGGTCCAGTACCTCATCCACTCGCTTGCGTTTCTCTGCCAGGGTCCAGTTGGTAAACATATCCAGGGGAAATTGAATGTTTTTTTCAACTGTCAAACTATCGAACAAAGCAGATCCCTGAAACAACATCCCGATTTTCTTGCGGATCTCCTTTTTACCCGCTGCATCCATATTGGTAAAATCTTCGCCATCGTATAAAATGGATCCGCTATCCGGACGAAACAATCCCACCAGGCATTTCATGAACACGGTTTTCCCGCTTCCACTGGCTCCAATGATCAGATTACATTTGCCATCGTCCATAACCGCACTTACATCGTTGATTACGATTTTATCGCCAAAGCCTTTTTTGATATGTCGAACTTCTATCATGTTATAAGAGTATGGCTGCCAACACGTAATCGGCAAATAAAATTAATACACAACTCACCACCACCGATTTGGTAGATGCCCTTCCGATTTCCAGCGCCCCTCCCTGTACATAATACCCATAAAAGGCAGGTACACTGGATATGATAAAAGAGAAAACATAGGCCTTTACCATTGCAAAAAACACGTTATATGGTAGAAACGCGTTCAGCAGGCCTTTGTCAAAATCAGTTGTCGAAAGGATATTCGCTGCCTGTCCGGCCAACCGGCCTCCCCAGATACCCAGTCCGGCTGATATCACCACCAGCATTGGTATCACCACCAGGGCTGCCACAATTTTGGGCAACACCAGGTAGGTTTTGGTATTGATCCCCATAATTTCCAATGCGTCAATCTGTTCACTTACCCTCATATTTCCCAGCTCACTCGCAATTTTACTGCCTACCACTCCCGCCAGCACAATACAGACAAGGGTAGGGGCAAACTCCAGTAAGACGGTATCCCGCACGATCTGGGCGATGGAAGATTTTGGAATAAGCGGACTCACCAGCTGATAAGCTGTTTGCAGGGTGGATACCGCTCCCATAAACACAGAGATGATCACTACAATGCCGAGTGATCCGATTCCTATGTCATTACACTGGTGCATGAATTCCTTCCAGTATACCTTGCGGTTCTCCGGTTTGGAAAACATATCTCGTAACATCAGTATGTATCTCCCGAATTCCTGGATAAATTTCATGCTATGCTTTTGGCTGTTTAATTACATTTCTTTGGTGACTTTCTGGAATCGCTTCCACCACTTAGATTTGCGAACGATTTCTTCTGTCTGATTTCGGCTGCACTTCATCTGCGCATCAATTACCGCAACCAATGCCATGTTAAAGATACTCCGAACAGAGCTTCCTAACTGTAATACATGAACGGGCTTTTTCAATCCCAACAGAATCGGTCCAATGGCATCGGCCCCACCTACTTCCTTCAATAAGTTATAGGCAATATTACCGGAGGCAAGGTTAGGGAAAATCAGGGTGTTCACATCCTTGTCCACCAATTCGCTGAACGGATAGTTCTCTTTTAATATTTCTTTATTAAAAGCGATAATACCCTGCATTTCACCATCTACAATTAAAGAGGGATTACGCTCTTTCACCAGCTTTCGCGCCTTGGCTACCAATTGCGCTTCCGGTGAGGCGCTGCTTCCGAAATTGGAATAACTCAGCATCGCAATCCTGGGAGTGAGATTGAAATTCCGAACCTCCTTGGCTACCATCAGGGTGATTTCCGCCAGTTCCTCAGCAGTTGGATTAAAGTTTACCGTGGTATCTGCCATAAAGATGGGTCCTTTCTTAGTCAGCAGCAGATACATACCGGCGATCTTGTTTACGCTTTCTTCCGTACCGATCACCTGCAATGCCGGCCGGATGGTTTCATCGTAATTACGGGTGAGTCCTGATATCATGGCATCTGCATCTCCTGTTTCAACCATCATGCAACCGAAATAATTCCGGTCTTTCATGATCTTGATCGATTCGTACTTATTCAGGCCTTTACGTTGTCTTTTTAAAAACAGTAATTGTCCATATTCCTTTCTCTTCTCCTCCTGCTCGTCACTCCGTGGATCGATTATCGGAATGCCATCCAGGTCAATCTGGTGGGTTTCAGCGATCCTACGGATCTTTTCTTCATTTCCTAACAGAATGGGATAAGCGACACCTTCCTCAAAAACAATTGAAGCTGCTTTCAGGATTTTTATATTATCTGCCTCAGCAAAAACCAGGCGTTTTGGATCCCGTCTTGCCTTACTGCCAATTACCCGCATCAACTGGTTGTCGATGCCCAGCCGGTTATTCAATTCTTCCTCGTATGCCTCCCAGTTTTTGATGGTGGTAGTAGCTACCCCACTGGCTATGGCCGCTTTGGCAACAGCCGGTGCAATACTGGCCAGTAATCTCGGGTCCAGCGGTTTGGGTATTATATAATGTGGACCAAAAACGATATTCTTTTCATTGTAGGCCAGGTTCACGATATCCGGAACCGGGCTCTTGGCCAGGTCTGCCAGCGCATGTACGGCGGCTAATTTCATTTCCTCATTGATCTGGGTGGCCCTTACATCCAGTGCACCCCGGAATATAAATGGGAATCCCAATACATTGTTTACCTGGTTGGGGTAATCACTTCTTCCGGTTGCCATGATCAGGTCCTTGCGTGCGGCAATTCCTTTATCATAAGTGATCTCCGGATCGGGGTTGGCCATCGCAAATACAATTGGATTTTTCGCCATGCTTTGAACCATCTCGGTAGTAACTACATTTCCGACACTTAATCCCAGGAAAACATCCGCGTCCTTCATGGCTTTGGCAAGTGTCCAGTCGGCAGATTTAACCGCAAATGGTGCCTTATCCTCTCCCAGGTCAGTTCTGCCTGCATGCAAAACCCCGTCCTTATCAAAAAGAGTAAAATTTTCATACCGTGCACCAAGTGAAACATACAGTTTTACGCAGGCCATAGCCGCCGCACCGGCTCCGTTTACTACAAAACGGACTCTCTCGATCTTTTTCTTCTGTAATTCCAGTGCATTCAATAAGGCAGCTGAGCTGATAATAGCTGTTCCATGCTGATCATCGTGCATTACCGGGATTTTCATCCGTTTTTTCAACTCCTTCTCAATATAAAAACACTCCGGTGCCTTGATATCTTCGAGATTAATCCCGCCAAATGTGGGCTCCAGTGCCTGAACAATCTCCACAAATTTTTCAGGATCCTTCTCATTGATTTCGATATCAAATACATCGATGTCTGCGAAAATCTTAAACAATACCCCTTTTCCTTCCATTACCGGTTTACTCGCTTCCGGACCAATATCACCCAGTCCGAGTACCGCGGTTCCATTGGAGATTACCCCTACGAGATTGCCTTTGGCAGTGTATTTATAAACGTTTTCACGGTTGGCTTCGATTTCCTTGCAGGGTTCGGCCACACCCGGACTATACGCCAGCGACAGATCCCGCTGGGTTTTGGCCTCTTTAGTGGGAACCACTTCAATTTTCCCCGGCCTTCCTTTCGCGTGGTACTCAAGGGCCTGGGAACGTCTGGTTTCTTTACTCATACGGCTGCAAAATACGAAATGACATTTTGCAAAAAGATTTGGAGGGAAAAGAAAAACTGCTACATTTGTACTGTACTAGTTAAGTAGTACACTAAAACAATAAAACATGATATCCATCCAGAACATTCATTTCAGGTACAAAAACAAACCGGT
>JALOMU010000161.1 GCA_025455285.1 Flavihumibacter sp. | reverse complement strand
TAAACATTCCTATAAGGCAAGTTCAATTGAAGACAGTGCCTTTGTAACGCAGGGTGGTATAAACGGCATATATTTTCGAATTGGCGGAAATACAGCCACTGCCAACCAGTTTTTACTTACTGATAGCAGCCGTCATTTCCTTCGTGGAGCCCTGTATTTTGATGCGGCACCCAATGAGGATTCACTCAGGCCAATCAATAATTTTCTCAGAGAAGACCTGAAACATCTGATTAATACCCTTCGCTGGAAAAATTAATCGAGCGCACTATAGACCAATACTTTGAATTTTTCATGAATCTCACCATGGCTATTTGGCCACTGGTTGATAAATAACTGCGCAACTATTTTTTGTTCCGGATCAATCCAGTAAGATGAACTGAATGCGCCACCCCAGTCGAAGCTGCCTTCAGATACTCCTAACTTTAATGACTCCTTCGCCGAAGTAATGCCGAACCCTAGTCCGAAAGAGTTATAACCCGACTTTAAATGCCCGACCTGGTTGCTGGTCATCAGTTTTACGGAGTTCGGACTGAGAATCCGTTTCCCGTTCAGGCTTCCCTTGTTCAACATCATCTGCATAAAAAGCGCATAGTCATAAGCGGTAGATGCCAGTCCGCCTCCACCAGAATATAATTTACCTTTTACATTCGGGTAATTCACAAGCAAGTTGGCGCCATTGACATCCAGTTCCTCTTTCATGGTGGTAACTTTTTTAAGCGAGTCTTCACCATGTAATGCAACTAATCGATTCTGTTTATCCGATGGGAGATAAAACCAGGTATCTTTCATGCCCAGGGGTTCAAAGATTCGCGTACGAAAAAAATCTGCCAGAGACTGTTTGCTTACTACTTCAACGAGCCTGCCCAGCACATCAGTATTCAATCCGTAAGTCCATTTTTCTCCGGGCTGATGTTCAAGTGGAATGCCTGCGATTTTATTAACCTGCTCTTCCAGCGAATGAAAAGGAACACCGATCTGACCAAATACACCTGCTTTAGCTGCCATTGCATTATAGGTTTCTGATCCGATCTGCGCATAGCCGATACCGGAAGTATGGGTAAGCAGGTGCCGGATTGTAATCTTTCCTTTGACCGGTTTGGTGGTAAAACTGGAATCTGCAGTATTAAATTTATCCAGGACGGCAACTTTGGAGAATGCCGGAATGTATTTTTCAACCGGCTCATCCAGTAATAGCTTTCCTTCTTCGAGTAAAATCATCACCGCCGTACTGGTTATTGCCTTGGTTTGGGATGCGATCCGGAAAATGTGATCGGTCCGCATTTTCTCTTTAGTTGCCAGATTACTGCTGCCAAATGCTTTGTGGTATACAATTTGACCATCTTTCATAACAATGGCAGTGGCCCCTGCAATCCATTGATTATCGATATATTGTTGAATAAGCAGATCAATACGGTTGGCTGCTGCCGGAACAAAACTGTTGGATTTGCTGACAGAGGGTGTTTGTGCCAGCAGCAATATTGTCTGCAATAGAATGGACAGTAATAGCAGTACCGGTTTCATGTTGTCTGATTTATTAAAAAAAGGTACTATTAATTTTTCGAAGAATTAACTTTGTCAAAATACACTGCATGATCGTTATAGAACATACCCTGGTTAGTGATGAGGTGTTGGAAGAACAGTTTGTTTGCGATCTCAATAAATGTAAAGGGGGATGTTGTGAGGATGGAGATACCGGCGCTCCACTTGAAACAGCTGAATTGGATATCATCAATGAGGTATATGAAATTGTGAAACCTTATCTCGCACCGGATGGATTACGCGAAATTGAACGGGTTGGCCGTTACCAGTATGATAAGGAATTCGGATGGGTTACCCCTGCTGTTAATGGTGGCATTTGCGCTTACGGTTATCACGACGAAAAAGGCATTTTGAAATGCGCATTCGAACAGGCTTATAATGATGGCCGGATTAGCTGGAAAAAGCCTATCAGCTGTCACCTTTTCCCGATCCGGATCAAATCCGGCAAAGAGTACGATATGCTGAATTATGAGCCACGGGAAGTCCTGTGCGCACCGGCCTGTGTACTGGGAAAGAAACTGAAAGTTCCGGTTTATCAGTTCCTCAAAGAGGCCCTGATTCGCAAATACGGGCAGGAGTATTATGAGGGACTGGATGCTTACTATCATCAGTATCACGGTAAAAATCAGGCAGGATGAGTACAGACTATAAATCAGGTTTCCTGGCTAAAAGCACGATTAAGGCGGCCGATCTGGAACATCGCCGTAAAATCAATTTTAATATCGGGCGTTACAATTCGGTTGTACCCCTGGGTAAACAGCAATTCAGTGATCTGGAACTGGCTCGCGAAAGAGCCAAGAATATCAAATGGAGAGCCATCGAAACCCTGGATCAGCAACTCGAAAATTTTGAAGCCAATTTTACTGCCCGGGGTGGAAAAGTGATCTGGGCGGAAACCGCCGACCAGGCCAGAGAAGCCATTCTTGAAATCTGCCGGGATAAGGGCTGTAAAACCCTTGTCAAGAGCAAGAGCATGGTTACAGAAGAGATCCGGTTAAACGAGTTCCTGGAAAAACATCATATCGAAAGTGTGGAGACCGACCTTGGAGAATATATACAGCAACTGGATGGCGAATCTCCGTATCATATTGTTACTCCGGCCATGCATAAAAGCAAGGAGGATGTAGCTAAATTATTTGCAGAAAAACTGGGAACTGATCCAAGGCTGAATCCGGAACAATTAACACTCGAAGCAAGAGCAAGACTCAGAGAAAAATACATACAGGCGGAAGTGGGTGTAACCGGCGCAAATTTTCTGATTAGTGATATTGGGGGTGTGGCGGTTACGGAAAATGAAGGGAATGCCCGCCTGAGTTGTGCCTGGCCTTCCACACATATTGTGGTAGTGGGGATTGAAAAAATGATTCCCTCCATGCAGGACCTGGGGCTTTTCTGGCCCCTGCTTGCAACCTATGGAACCGGTCAGTGGCTGACTGTTTATAACAGTATCATCACTGGTCCAAGGCAACCAGGCGAAACGGATGGCCCGAAGGAAATGATCGTTATTCTGCTGGATAATGGTCGAACGAATCTGCTTGCCAATCCCAAAACCCGCGAAAGTTTGTATTGCATTCGTTGCGGAGCCTGCCTGAATGCCTGTCCGGTTTATAAAAATGTAGGCGGACATACCTATAGCACCACCTATAGTGGTCCCATTGGAAGTGTGATTACACCACATTTGCGCGACCTGAACGAATGGAAACACCTGAGCCATGCATCCTCCTTATGTGGAAATTGCACGGAAGTTTGTTCGGTAAAGATTAATCTGCATGAATTGTTGCTGGAAAACAGGGCGGAAGCAGTTCGGGATGGATATAGTCCCTTTGTGGAGCGCATTGCCTGGAAAGGTTGGAAAATTGCTATGCTGCAACGGAAATGGATGAATAAAGGAAAGGCAGGCATGAAAGACTGGGTGGTTAACAGGATGGTGAAGGGATGGAATACACACAGGGCTGATCTGCATTTCCCGGAGAAATCCTTCAACCAGCTCTGGCGTGATAAACACCCCGCAAACTGATATGCTGGTATATTGCCCTGACCCTACCCCCCGACTTGCCTATGTGCTGGATTTTATCAGCGAGGAAATGCTGATGGACAGGGCTGTGATCTGCCAGGACATGAATACCTTTCTGCATTTTGAAGGAGTTCGGATCAATTACAGTGAGCAGGATTTTGAAGGCCTATATCATACGATTCGTCCACATGGGCTACTCCGGGAAACGGGCATAGCAGTGCAGGAAATAAAGATGGGACGATGGAAAAATCTGCCGGTTTTCTTTATCAGACAACAAGCCGGTTTGAGCTTTGATATTTTTGCAGCCATCTTTTATTTGCTCTCACGATATGAAGAATACCTGCCGCATGAAAAAGATGAATTCGGCCGATTTTCTCATAAGGCTTCACTATCATTCAGGGAGGGATTCCTGGATCGCCCTTTGATCAATGAATGGCTGATGGCCTGGCGAGAAGAACTATCAGCAATCTTTCCGACGGCAGTTTTTAAACGCAGAAGTTATCGTTTCATTCCCACCTACGACATTGATATGCAGTATAGCTATCGGGGTAAAGGATGGTTGCGGAATATCGGAGGAGCGGCACGTTCTCTTTTACATGGAGAATTTAAACAAGCTATTGAGCGATGGAAGGTTTTAAGAGGAAAAATGAAAGATCCTTTTGATGCTTATGAATGGCTCGATGCCCTTCATTTGTATTGCCGGGTTAAACCAATTTATTTTTTCCTGGTGGCACAGAAGCAGGTGGGACTGGACAAGAATATTTCAACTTCTTATAAGCCTTTCCAGGACCTGATTAATTATTATGCATCCGTTTACAAAATTGGTTTGCATCCTTCCTGGCAGAGCAGTGTGGAAGATGGTAATACTATTTTGCGGGAAGAGAAAGAATGGCTGGAAGCGGTTTCCGACATATCAATTGAAAAAAGTCGTCAGCATTTTATCAAATTCAGGTTGCCCGGTGGTTACCAGCGCTTGCTGGACTCAGGAATACAAAAGGATTATTCCATGGGATATGGAACAATCAATGGGTTCAGAGCTTCTGTTGCATCATCCTTTAACTGGTTTAACCTGGAGACCAACTCAACAACAGCTCTTCGTTTGTATCCCTTCTGTTTTATGGAGGTAAATGCTTTTTTTGAGCAAAAGCTGACTCCCCAGCAGGTTTACACTGAACTCATGAAGTATTATGTGGCGGTAAAAAAAGTACAGGGAATTTTCATTACAATCTGGCACAACAATTATTTGGGATCCGATCCAAAATATGCCGGCTGGCGCGACCTGTACGAGATCTTTATGAAAGAGGACGCTTACTGGGATGCGGTTGGCTGATCGACAGTTTGTTTTTTCCGGAAAGCTTCATTTACCAGGTATACTCCAATTAATGCAACTACTCCTCCAATCAGAATATACGCGTTTAGCTTTTCATCAAATAGCCAGGTGCCAAGTAAAAGGGCAACTATCGGATTGATATATGCGTAAATAGAAACCTGCTCTGTAGGCAGGTGCTGTAAAGCATATAGATAAGCCATAAAGGCCAGGACGGAACCTGCTACCGCGAGATAAAGGATCGCTATCCAGGAAGGCATCGGTATTTCGGTTATGGGAATATGTTCACCTGTGATGCGGGTTACACCGAAAAGGGCGATACCTGAAATCATCATCTGCAAACCGATTGAGAAATAAGGATTGAAACCCAGTACCTGCTTTTTGGTATAAAGTGTAGCGAAGGCCCAGCTTAGGGTACCCATTACCGATAGAAAAATACCAAACCTG
>JALOMU010000160.1 GCA_025455285.1 Flavihumibacter sp. | reverse complement strand
AGTAGGGGTGATCCATATATGCCAAAATAAGTGGATAAGTCCAAATCCAAAAACAAAGTTTTCAACATTTTATCCTTCACCTGTTTCGCCACCCCCATTTCGGTCACCACCCTCCTTGCGTTTGAACAAATCAAGGTCCTGACGTCCAAAACGATAGCTGAAAGTCAGGCGAACCGTCCGCACATTCCAACGTCGGTAGGAATCCTGGTAAAAGTTTTCGGTATCTGTAATGCTTCCAAAACGACGACTGTTAAATACATCATTTACGTTGAATGTAAGGGTACCGGCATTGTTCTTGAGGAAATCTTTGCGGATCGCAAAATCCATATAATATTGTTCTTTGGTCTTGCCCTGGGGCATTACCCGGGGTGATTCATATTCTCCTGATAACTGGAACGAAAAATTGTTGAAGAATTTAACGTCAGGCTGATTGATCTTGTAATTCATCATCAGTTTGGTACTCCAGTTAAACCCGGTATTGTTGAGATTGATCCCTCTTACATTCGCTTTTACATCCCGGTATTGCGCATTAAAATTGGGAGTAAAGTCGAAGTTCTTTCCAACCCGCTGTTGCCAGGTCAATTCCAATCCCATCCGGTTCGTACGATCGGCATTAATAAATGTATTCAGTATGGCATTGGGATCAATCGCCGCATTTCCAAGTGCATCGTATTCAGCAGTTGTTAAGGTATCGCTGAACATAGTAATGTCTTCTGTATTATTCCTGAAATAACTGGATACCAGTACATTTCCTGTAGTATAGGTACGGTTGTAGTTTAGTTCAAAAGAATTCGTAAACTCCGGACGTAATTCAGGATTTCCTTTACGGATATTCAACGGATCGGTAATATCTACATAAGGATTGATCTGCCAAAAATTCGGGCGGCGAATCCGGCGTGAAAAATTCACCTGGATATCACTGCCATCCTTAACCGAATAAGTCAGGTATAAACTGGGGAAGAATGCATTTAAAAGATTTTTTCCACCGGATGGATAATCGTAACCAAACTTGCGTGAACTGTCAATCAATTCACCCTCAAAACTGGACTGCTCAATGCGGACACCGGCCTGGTAACCGAGTTTCCCGATCTTACTGGAATAATTGCCATATACGGCATTTACCATTTCCCGGAAACTATAATTGTTACTAAGCGGGAGTTTACTCATGTTTCCACTTTGAAGAGAAAACACATCGAGTTTGTCCTTTGAAAAATTATGATAGGACCTTGCACCGAATTCCAGCTTGCTGTTTTCAGAAAGCGGATTTACATAATCTGTCTGAAAGGTAAATTGTGTTCCGCTACCTGTGGCATCGTTGATAACTGTATTTGGAGTGGATACCAATTGTCCTTCCATATTGTAAAAAAAGTTCCGGATATCTCCATTACCACCATTTGTTCCGGTATTAAAGGTTACATCCGCCGTCCATTCCTTTTCAGGTTTGTTATAGGTTCTTTTATAATTCAGTTGGGTGTTGGCACGATTGAAACTGAAGTCATCTGTGGAAAAACGTTGCCCGGTTTGAGTAGGCTGACCGTTCGATGCGAAATACTGTTGGCGCTGTATTTCATCGTTTTCAAAAGCGCCTCTAACAAATCCCTGTGAAACGGAGATGCTGTTAAAATCGTTGAAGTCATAATCCAGGCCAAATCGAACAGAAGAAAATTTGCGCATTCTCTCTCTGTCGGTCTGCTGATTAAAGAAATCCGTAATCTCGCCGTTGCGTTTATTTTCCCGATAGGCTTCACCGCGTGCAATACCTCCAGACTGGTTATAGTTACCGCTTGCAAACAGATTCACTTTGTTTTTACGGTAGTTCAAACTTAATCCACCATTAAACAGACTTGGTGTTCCAGCTCCAAGAGTAGCAACTCCGTTCAGTCCGCCTTTGCGATTTTTTTTAAGAATAATATTGATAATGCCTCCCGTGCTACCTGCATCGTATTTGGCAGATGGATTGGTAATTACTTCTACCCGATCAATATCATCAGAAGGAATTTGTTCAAGTGTAAGAATGGTAGGACGACCGTTTACAAAAATCTGGGGGGAACTATTTCTCAACGATACACTACCATTTACATCCACAGATAGTGAGGGAATCTGTCGCATCAGGTCTACAGCATTGCCACCTTTACTGGTGATAGCAGCATCTGCATTAAAAATTCTTCTGTCTACCCCAATAGTCATCAAAGGTTTTCTGGCAGTTACCACAACAGTTGCAAGGCTGGATGCTTCTGTAGAGAGATTGATCTCACCTAATTCATACGCACTTAAATCATTCAAAATCGTGACAGGTATTTCTTCCATACCAAATCCCACGACGCTAATCTGGATGATGGTACGAATTCCTCTGGGAGCAGTGATTACAAATTTGCCATCGGGGTCTGTTATTGAAATGTTAGTCAATGTATCAGGATCCGCGCCTTCCCTGCGAACTGCAGTTAATGCTGTGATGGAAGCGGATGCTACCGCACTACCTGTTTTTCCATCTTTTACAATACCGGAAATTTTAATGCGGTCATCGGTCTGAACCTGCGCACTTGACTTTTTTGTAGCAAAACATAAAGTTATCGCAAACAATAAAAAATACTGGTAAAGAGGGAGCTGTATTCCAAAGGTTCTGCGTATCATTTTGCAAAGGAAGCCATTTAAACCTGAAGGATTCCTTAAATTTAACACATGAGTATAGTTTTTCGTTTAGTTTTCGTATTACTTTTTGTAAATACGGTTTATATAGGTCAAATAGTTGCACAAAGCAGGACAGTACAGGATGGTTTGGCTCGCATAGAGATAAACGTTAGTTCCATGACGGTGGAAAATCTGTTCAATCCAATTGGACTGGATCAACCCAATCCTCGTTTCCGATGGAAAATCACGAGTTTCGAGCAATCGGTTCGAAGCACAGCATTTGAACTTGAGATTTGTAAGGATACCAGCCTGGCAGTTAATGCTGCAATTCTTCACCGTACTGGAAAAATTGTTACACCAGTAGGGTTTTATCGATATAATGGTCCTGAACTTCAACCCTATACACGTTATTACTGGAGAGTTCGAAGCTGGAATCAGTCTGGATTTGTTTCAACTTATTCAGCCTGGGCTTCTTTTGAAATGGGGAAAATGCATCCCGGCAACTGGAAAGGCAGCTGGATCAGTGATGGAAAATCAAAAGATGAGAAAGCCTTACCTCATTTCCGTAAAGAATTTAGTCTCAATAAAAAGATACGATCTGCCCGTGCCTACATTGCAGCGGGTGGATTATTTGAAATTAGCCTGAATGGAAAACGTATCAGTGATGCGTGGCTGGAGCCTACTTACACGCGTTACGATCGACGTTTGTTGTATTGCACTTATGATATAACTGCAGAATTGTTAAACGGGAAAAATGCGGTAGGTGTATTACTTGGCAACGGATGGTATAATCATCAGTCGACAGCTGTGTGGAATTTTCATGAAGCTCCCTGGCGGAACCGTCCTTGTTTCGTGCTGGATATCCGGGTTGAATACGAAGATGGAACAGTTGAAA
Organism: Flavihumibacter sp.; assembly: GCA_025455285.1. Classification (GTDB taxonomy): domain Bacteria; phylum Bacteroidota; class Bacteroidia; order Chitinophagales; family Chitinophagaceae; genus Flavihumibacter. Next base: position 1,827 of record JALOMU010000160.1, on the reverse strand, counting down.
CAATCGGGTCTGACCGTGATTGGAAAACAAAAACCAGTCCCGTTATTTTTTCCAGCATTTATACTGCAGAACATTATGATGCGCGACTGGATATGCCAGGTTGGGATAAAGCAGGTTTTGCGGATTCCAGCTGGAGCAACTCCATTTATCGTTCTGCACCGGCACCATTGGTTACGGCCCAAGCCTTGCATCCAATTAGAAGAGTTACCGAATTAGCAGCCGTATCGATCCGGAAATTCAATGATACGGTTTATGTCTTTGATATGGGACGAACTATTTCAGGAGTTGCCGGCATCATGTTGAAAGGAAAAGCAGGAACCATCGTAAAACTTCGTCATTCCGAACGACTGTATGAAAATGGTCGCACTGATCTTTCTAATATTGACGTACATTATCGTCCGCAGGATAATTCCGATCCATTTCAAACCGATATTTTCATTCTGTCAGGCAAAGGCACGGAAGAGTTTACACCACGATTTAACTATAAAGGGTTTCAATATGTGGAAGTGTCAGCCAGTGAGCCAATAGAGCTGACCAAAGAATCTGTAAAGGCCTACTTTATGCATTCGGATTTACCGGTAACGGGTGCTGTCAGCAGTTCGAATCCTGTGTTAAATAAAATATGGGCTGCAACGAATGCATCCTATCTGTCTAATATGTTTGGTTATCCAACAGATTGTCCGCAACGGGAGAAAAATGGCTGGACCGGAGATGCGCATATTGCCAGTGAAACCGGCCTCTTCAATTTTGATGGCATCACGGTGTATGAAAAATGGTTGCAGGATCACCTGGATGAACAACAACCGAACGGCGTGTTTCCCTCCATTATACCTTCCAATGGCTGGGGTTATGAATGGGGCAATGGTCCGGATTGGACCAGCACCATCGCTATCATACCCTGGAATATTTACCAGTTTTATGGTGATACCAGTTTGCTTGCACTCACTTACGATGCATTGAAGCGATACGTGCAATACACGGAAAGTATCAGTAAGGATGGCATTTGTTACTGGGGACTTGGCGACTGGGTACCGGTTAAATCAAAAACCCCAGTTGAATTTACGTCTACTGCTTATTATTATACGGATGTGGTGATCTTGTCAAAAGCCGCCCGATTACTTGGAAAATCGGCTGATGCTGACCGTTATACGGCCCTCGCAGAAAAAATATTTCAGGCCTTCCAGCAAAAATTCTGGAATGCATCCACCCGCTTATACGGATCCGGATTGCAGACAGAACTTAGTGTTGCACTTCATTGGAAACTGGTTCCGGATAGTTTGATTCCAATTGTGGCAAAAGCGCTGGCAGACAGGGTAGTGGCAGATGGCAGACAAATTGATGTTGGTTTATTGGGAACCAAAACCATCTTAAATGCTTTAAGTGATAATGGCTATGCAGATCTGGCCTATGAGCTCGCATCAAGAGAAACATTTCCATCCTGGGGCTGGTGGATTAAAAACGGTGCAACCACGTTATATGAAAACTGGCCCATTAATGCAGCCTCCGATATTTCCATGAATCATATCATGTTTGGGGAAATTGGTGCTTGGATGTATAAAGCGTTGGGTGGAATCAAACCCGTTGAAGCAGCACCTGGGTTTCAGGTGATACAGCTAGAACCAAACTTCCCCAAAAAGCTGGAGCATTTTTCCTGTAGTTATGAGTCGGTTTGGGGGAAAATTGAATCAGCCTGGGAACGAAAAGGGACTATGCTGCAGTACAGGGTAAGCATCCCTCCCGGAGCAACCGGCCGGCTCAGAATTCCGGCACAAGGAAAAACCGGAACCCAGTTTATTGAATTAGGCTCCGGTACTCATCAGTTTAGTT
>JALOMU010000159.1 GCA_025455285.1 Flavihumibacter sp. | reverse complement strand
ACCGGTTCCAATATGGCAGGAAAAAGTACCTTCCTTCGCGCCATCGGAGTTAACCAGGTACTCGCTATGGCAGGGGCACCTGTGTTTGCCAGCCATCTAACGACCAGCAATATGCGCATTATGAGTAGTATGCGTATTGCCGATAATCTCGAAGAAAACACTTCTACCTTTTTCGCGGAACTAAGCAAACTCAAAGCCATCATCGATGCAGTAAATGCCGGAGAGTCCGTTTTTCTGTTACTCGATGAAATTCTGCGTGGCACCAATTCACAGGATCGCCAAACCGGTTCAAAAGCCTTGATCCGTCAATTGGTGAAACAAAATGCAACTGCCCTGCTCGCCACTCACGACCTGGCCCTAACAGAACTAGAAAAAGAATATCCAAACGCCCTTAGCAATTATCACTTTGATGTTAGTGTAGAGAAGGAAGAACTTTTCTTCGATTACAAACTGAAAACAGGAATCTGTACCAGCATGAATGCCAGTATCCTCATGAAAAAAATCGGAATTGAGATTATTTAAATAATCGGAATATATCGAGCCCAAGCGCATAGGCCATTAGTCCCAATAGCAGGACCATACCTACCATCTGCGCGTATTCCATGAACTTATCACTTGGCTTTCGGCCTGAGATGATTTCATAGATGGTAAATAAAGCGTGACCCCCATCTAACCCTGGTATCGGAAGGATATTCATCAGTGCGAGTACCAGACTGAAGAATGCCGTCAGCGCCCAGAATTGCTGCCAGTCCCAAACAGGTGCAAACATCTTCCCAATACTGATCACGCTGCCCAGGGATTCATTCGTATTCACTTTTCCACTGAAGATGAGTTTCAACTGCAACCAGTAGGATGTAAGGGTTTCGATACTTTTCTTGAAGCCTGCAGGAATCGCTTCAAAAAAACCATATTTCACTTCCTTCACTTCAAACTTATCCGCCCATGAGATCGGATACACTCCAAGTGTTCCTGTCTTGGGTATCGCTGCATTCAGTTGGAGGGTATCGGTACCCCGCAGCACCTGCATCGCGATGGTTTTTTCTTTGCTCTTTTGAATCAATTGCCGGAAGGTGTGATAATAGGGAACCGGCTGGTTGTTCACCGTCAATATCTGGTCGCCCTTGCGCAATCCTGCCTTCATCGCGGCACTGGTATCGGCTATTGAATCAAGGCCCAGGAAAGGCACGCGCATATCGATAAAAGAAATGGCTTTGTAGTGAATCAGATCCGCAGCAAAACTTTCAGGAATAGAGATGGTTACAGGTTTGCCATCACGCTCTACTTCAAACGTTTTCGCTCCGTTCAGAATTACACGAAGGGGGATTTTATTGAACCGGTCAATATATTCACCGTCCACCGATACGATTTTATCGCCATCCCGCAGGCCAATACTTTGTGCCAGGGAATCTGTTGCAATACCGTAAGTGAATTTATTAGTTGGAACATAGGATTCGCCCCAATACCATAAAGTCATGGCATAGATCAGAAATCCGAGAATCAGGTTCACGACCACTCCTCCAACCATGATAATCAGTCGCTGCCAGGCTGGCTTACTTCTGAATTCATAGGGTTTCGGTGGCTGGTTCAGCTGCTCCTTATCCATGCTCTCATCGATCATCCCGCTGATCTTCACATATCCCCCAAAAGGAACCCAACCCAATCCATATTCGGTTTCGCCAATCTTCTTTTTGAACAAGGAAAACCAGGGATTAAAAAACAGGTAAAACTTCTCCACCCGGCATTTAAACCAGCGTGCCGGCAAAAAATGCCCCAGCTCATGGAGAATTACAATGATGGAAAAAGAAAGAATAAACTGCCCGGCTTTAACACCAACTTCCGCCCAATTAATTGCTAAAAATATCATATACTTCAGTCAGGTACTATGTATGAATGTTGACAAATATCAGGGAAAAAACCCTATTGGAACCATAAATTTTTTGTTCGTACAACGCTTGCAATCACATCTTTGTCATGAACCCTAAACATCGATACATGAAGAAATTAGTTTTTTCCGCTGCCGTGGTGCTGAGCCTGAGCGCCTGTTTGAAAACCAAAGACTTACCACCAGATCAGCGGGTCCTGGTTACGATTTCCTTTGCCAATGTAAATACGCCTGATACTGCTAAAGTAGGTGATACGGTTAAAACCCAGCTGCGCGTAACTGCACCTGACCAGTGCTATAAATTTGAAGGGGTGGATGCGCGCAATTCAGGCCCCAACCAGTTTGATCTGCAGGCCATCGGCTCCAAGCCCAATCCTGCCTTGCCGCAGCCTTCCTGTTTGCCAAATGTTTACATTAAGGATACGATTTTCACGTTCCGTTTAATGACTCCGGGAAAATATGTAATGCGTTATTATAATGGTACCACTTTATTGCAGGCAGACACCTTGCACATCGTATCCAATTAAAGAATTACAAATGAATCAGTGTGGCGGCAAACTCACGGGCTGCCGCATCGGTTTCAAAATATTGTTCCAGGGTGGGTTCCGCAATAAACTCCAGCTTATTCATGGTCCGTTCAATCACATCGGTCATGTCCAGGAAGCCCACCCTGTTTCTTAAAAAGGCATATACCGCAATTTCATTCGCGGCATTTAAGATACAGGGCAGATTTCCCCCCTTATACAAGGCCTCTGTTGCCAGAGCCAGGTTTCGGAAGGTCTTTACATCCGGTTCTTCAAATGTTAGTGTGTTCGGTTTACGGAAATCATAGCGTGGAAACTGGTTCAGGATCCGCTGCGGAAAAGCCATCGCATATTGAATCGGTAATTTCATATCCGGTAATCCCATCTGCGCCTTAATGGATCCATCCTCAAACTGAACCATGCTGTGTATAATACTTTGGGGATGCACCATTACCTGAACCTGCTCCGGCTTTAGGTTGAACAACCATTTAGCCTCAATCATTTCCAGTCCCTTATTCATCAAAGTGGCCGAATCAATGGTGATCTTGGCGCCCATGCTCCAGTTAGGATGCTGCAGCGCATGATCCCGTTTCACGTTTACCAGGAAATTAGGCTTCTTTCCAAGGAAAGGCCCACCGGATGCTGTTAATATGATTTTATCTATGGGATTGAGGTTTTCTCCTACCAGGCACTGAAAAATGGCACTGTGTTCGCTGTCTACAGGGATAATGGGTACCCGCTTTTCAATCGCTTTCTGCATTACGATATCACCCGCTACAACCAGTGTTTCCTTATTGGCCAGAGCTACCGGTTTGCCTTGTTCAACCGCTTGCAATGTGGGTTTTAATCCCGCAAATCCGACAATTCCTGCCAGCATCAGGTCATAACAATCCAGTGCGGCTACTTCCTCCAATGCTTTCTCCCCAGCAAACACCTTGATATCGGTGCCTGCCAGGGCCTGCTTCACTTTCTGGTAGCGGGATTCATCCCCGATCACCACAATATTGGGCTGGAATTGAAGCGCCTGTTTGATCAGTAATTCATCATTTTGCTGGGCAGTCAGAATTTCTGCCGTAAACAACTGTGGATTGGCCTCAATTACTGCCAATGCCTGGGTTCCAATGGAGCCGGTGGATCCGAATAAAGCGATACGTTTTTGCATGTAATGGTTCAATTAAGCACCTTTCCGGGGCAACGAATGGGCAAGTTAACGTAATAATTGCTCCACAGCGGCATTTACTGTACTAAAATTGAACCGGCTTAATACAGCCTCCATGGATTTTTTTATCTGATCCGTACATAGGTTCCCGATACTGCCTTCATGGGTATGCTGCAGCTCGGTTTGGTACTGATAATTGCCGCTTTCGATGGCCAGGCCTACCTGCTTGTAAGCATCCCGGAAGGGCACACCCTGCAATACCAGCCTGTTCACTTCTTCCACACTGAACAAATATTTATATTTTTCATCATGTAAAAGATTTGGCCGGATTTCGATCTGCGAAAGCATGAGTCCCGCCATGTTGAAACAGTCTTTCAACGTACTAAAAGCCGGAAACAGGTGTTCCTTCAGCAATTGAAGATCACGGTGATATCCTGACGGCAGGTTGGTGGTCATTAGCATGATCTCATTCGGCAGTGCCTTGATTCGGTTGCCATGTGAGCGGATCAGCTCAAACACATCGGGATTCTTTTTATGCGGCATGATGCTGCTGCCTGTTGTCAACTCCGGCGGAAAACTGATGAACCCGAAATTCTGATTCAGGTACAGGCACGCATCCATGGATAATTTTGTCAGGGTATCTGCCAGGTTGGCCAATGCCATTGCTACAATGCGTTCCGCTTTACCCCTACCCATCTGCGCATATACAACATTGTGGTTCAATTGCGCAAATCCTAACAGTTCGGTTGTCTGTTGCCGTTTGATCGGAAAAGATGATCCGTATCCTGCAGCAGATCCCAACGGATTTTTATTTACGACTTCATAGGCCGCCTGCAGAGTGGTCAGATCATCCACCAGGCTTTCCGCGTAGGCCCCGAACCAGAGCCCGAAAGAAGAAGGCATGGCCAGCTGAAGATGGGTATATCCAGGTAATAAATGATCCTTGTATTTTTCGCTCTGGGCCTGAAGCAATTGGAAAAACGGTTGTACTACTTCCACCAGCGCCTGAATTTCATCACGCAGAAACAATTTCAGGTCTACCAGCACCTGGTCGTTCCGGCTTCGGGCACTGTGAATCTTTTTACCGGTATCACCCAATGCCTGGGTGAGCAGGAACTCCACCTGGGAGTGAATATCTTCAATGCCTTCGGCGATTAGCAACTCGCCTTTCACCGCCAGCGCATAGATTTTTTTCAACTCCGCCAGCAATTGCTCTTTTTCAGTGGTTGTAAGCAAACCGATTTCTTCCAGCATGATGGCATGCGCCATATTTCCAAGCACATCCTGGCGGGCCATCTGCTGATCAAACTCACGATCACGGCCAACCGTAAATTGTTCCACTTCCTTCAGCGATGCTGTATTTTTTTGCCAGAGTTTCATGCTACAGTTTTTAACTATTTACTGCTTCAAATAATGGAATCGCGGTTTCAATCAGTTCAATATAGGTTTTGATGCCATTGCGAATTTCGTCCAGGTAGATGAATTCATCTGCAGTGTGACTTCTTCCGCTAAAACCCGGACCGCATTTCAATGCCGGAAAAGGCAGCAAGGCTTTATCCGAACAGGTAGGAGATCCATAGGATTTCTTACCCAGTTTTTTACCGGCTATCACCAGCGGGTGTGCATCACCGATAGCCGTAGCCCGCATCCGCATACTACGCGGTTTAATTTCGGCGTCTACAGCATCCTGTACAATCTCCACAATTTCTTCGTGTGTATAAGCGTCCGTCACCCGGATATCCACCGTAAACTGGCAGGTTCCAGGCACTACATTATGTGCTTTATTTTC
>JALOMU010000158.1 GCA_025455285.1 Flavihumibacter sp. | reverse complement strand
AGCTACTCTTTTTCCTTTTAAATAAGGCAGGTATTTCTCAGTTAGTTCTGCACCAGTTTTAAAAGATGACATATTACTAACGTTACTGTATAAACGAAATATGAAGAAACAACATATGGTTGTTATCAAAAGAACAGGAAGCAATCTTTTCATACTCTAATGTATCCAAAAAAACGGGACTATACCTTGTGCTATTTGTCACATGGTTTTTTTTTAAATATTTTCAGGTCAATTTTATTGCTCGACGGCAAGGCAACCTATCTTTGTAGTATCGATCGAACGATTGCCTGCTCTTCACTCCTAAAATTTCTTATCCATGGATGTTGAAATACTTTCCCGCATTCAGTTCGCTTTCACCATTGCCTTTCATTATATCTATCCCCCACTAAGTATCGGACTTGGATTGGTCCTTGTGATCATGGAAGGCCTATATCTTAAAACGGGACTTAAGATTTATGAAGACATGACCCGATTCTGGATCCGGATTTTTGCATTGATTTTTGGTCTTGGGGTTGCAACCGGAATCATCATGGAATTTGAATTCGGAACCAACTGGGCAACTTATTCCAAATACGTTGGTGATATTTTTGGTAGTGCATTAGCAGCTGAAGGTATTTTTGCCTTTGCACTCGAAAGTGGTTTTTTAGGCATTCTCTTATTCGGATGGAACCGCGTTAGTTCAAAAGTTCATTTCCTTTCAACCATAATGGTATTTCTGGGTTCCATGTTCAGTGCTGTCTGGATCGTGGTAGCAAATAGCTGGCAGCAGACACCTGCAGGTTATCATATTGTAGGCGAGGGACTACAGGCAAGGGCTGAAATCACCGATTTCTGGGAAATGGTCTTTAATCCCTCCAGTATGGAAAGATTGAGCCATGTATGGATAGGCGCTTTTCTTGCAGGAGCATTTCTTGTATTAAGCGTACATGCTTATTATATCCGGAAAGGGAAACACCTCGCAATAGCCAAACCTGGCTTTAAAATCGCACTGGCGGTTGCAACCATCTTCTCCCTTGCGCAATTGTTTACAGGGCATAAAAGTGCCGATGGAGTAGCAAAAAATCAGCCCGCGAAACTGGCAGCACTCGAAGGACATTATGATAGCAGTGCGGTGGCGGATATGTACCTGATGGGCTGGGTGAATAATAAAACGCAGACCACCACAGGTATAAAAATACCAGGCGGACTCAGTTTTTTATTGCATCAGGATTTCAAAACGCCCGTTACCGGATTAAACGCTTTCAAACCCGAAGACCGACCGGGGCAGGTAAATGCAGTTTTTCAATTTTATCATATCATGGTTGCGATTGGCATGCTGCTTATTGCACTCACACTTTATGCGAGCTTACTTTGGTGGAGAGGAAAATTATTTGAGAACAACTGGCTGATGGGCGTTTTCGTATGGGCTGTACTGTTACCTCAGATCGCCAATCAGGCGGGATGGTTTGCCGCAGAAATGGGCCGCCAACCATGGGTAGTGTATAATCTTCTCCGCACCTCCGACGCGCTTTCCAAAGCAGTGAAAGCGGAACAGGTACTGGTTTCACTAATACTCTTTACACTCGTATACTCCATACTGTTAGTTTTATTCCTCTACCTCCTGAATAAAAAGATCAAACACGGCCCGGAACTTACCGCCCCCAATGAAGAAAAGGAAATAGAAGCAAAAAGTATTCGGGAAAACCCAATCATGAATTAAATTTTCAAGTATGTTTTTAGGACTCGACTACAATACCTGGTGGTTTCTTGTATTTGGCGCGGTGATCAGCGGATATGCTATCCTGGATGGTTTTGATCTGGGAGCAGGTGCGCTGCATCTTTTCCTGAAAAAGGAAGAAAGCCGCCGCATCGCACTGAATGCAATCGGGCCGGTATGGGATGGAAATGAGGTTTGGCTGGTGATTGCCGGTGGAGCCCTCTTTGCAGGATTCCCCATCGCTTATGCAGCAGTGTTCTCCGCCTTTTACCTGCCTGTAATGGTTTTTTTAATCGGGTTGATCTGGCGTGCTGTAGCAATCGAATTCAGAAGCAAGGAACCTGGTAAACTATGGCGACTAACCTGGGATATCGTATATACATTCGCCTGTGTGGTAGTGACCTTTTCACTGGGACTCATGCTGGGAAATGTTGCACTTGGTATACCACTAAATGAAGAAAAAGAATTCTCCGGCTCGATGTTGTCTTTCTTCAATCTTTTTTCCATTCTGGTTGGAATTACCACACTGGCTTTGTTCATGATGCACGGTGCCATCTATCTCGCGATGAAAACAGAAAACCGGTTGTATGTAAAACTGACCGTGCTGGCAAAGAATTTTACTATTTTTTTTGTGGTTGCCTTTTCACTGACTACTTTATACACATTGTTATACATTCCACATCTAAGTGATAAAATTCGCAGCAACCCTCAGTATTTTATTTTTCCGGTGATCATGATACTTGCCATCGCAAGCATACCAAGGCAATTGAAAAGAGGAAACTACCGGCTTGCTTTTTTATTCTCCTCCTTAACCATTGCCTCCCTGTTGATTGCGGTGGCTGTGGAAGTATTTCCTTATTTGCTCTATGCAAGCAATAATCCGGCAAACAGCATCACCATTGATAACGCCGCTTCCTCGGCAAAAACCATGAAAACCCTCTTGATCATTGCCATGATTGGAACACCATTGGTTGCAACCTACACCGCCTTTGTTTTCTGGACATTCAAAGGGAAGGTCAAACTCGATGAGATGAGTTATTAAAAAAGGCAGACAAGTTTGTGAATCCTGTCTGCCTTAGGTTATTTAAGTACGCCGAAATCAGAGTGCTGGGATAATCGTAATATTCCGGAATTCAATCGGACCATGATCCCCCTGGAAGAATATTGGTCCGGGTTCACCTTCATTGCTATCCAGCGCACCACCTGTGATACCTGGAATTTCCTGGTAATAAATCACCTGCTTGCCATTCAGGAAAACAGTCACATAACGACCCACTATTGTAATATCATAACTCTGCCATTCGCCAGCTTTTTTTGCAGCCATTTCAACCGGAGAGATAAAACCATAAACCGCACCTAACAAATCTTTTGCCGGATCTTTACCATAGCTGTCTTCAATTTGCACTTCATATCGGCCGCGCAGGTATACCCCACTATTACTACCGGCAGGGCAACGAAATTCTACATGTAATTTAAAGTCGCGGAACTTTTGCTCAGACGCCAGGTTAACACCAGACTTGGGACTCTTCAACACTCCATTTTCTACCACCCATTGGCTGTTTTCGCCCAATGGTTTCCAACCATTCAGGTTCTTGCCATTGAACAAAGCAATCGGCTTGCCCCAAACCGGCGCCTTGGTTGGACGAAGTGCAGGAGCTTTCACAGCCGTGAAAGGCCAAACTTTTCCATTGGCTTCCACCATGGTTCCGGTAAGTTTACCATCCTGGAGCGTAGCTTCAAATTTCTGATCGTTGTCTTCGGCTTCCCACTGCGGAGGTAAACTAAAACTGAGTTTTCCATCTGTAAAGAATACCTGGGAAATCGGACGAGCACTTCCTCCCATACCAACGAAATGACCAACCAGTCGTTTATGGCCCGAATGGTTGATTTCCAACCACGAAGGCTTGGGTACACCATTCTCTATAACTGTCATATTCCAGCGTCCTTCAATCTGGGGCGCTGCTGATTTTACTGTAACATGATCCTGCGCAGTCGCCACCATACCGGCCGTCATACAAACTACAGCAATGCTAAAAAAATGGAAGATTTTTTTCATATTCAATCAATTCTTGTTGGTTGAGCAATAAACAGCTTCAAATTAAGCCTTTTTCGCTAGAAGCTCTTCGAATTACCGTTCATCCAGTTTTTTCAAAATATGTGCTATCCATACACCCGGATTCATTGAATGTTGTTGTCAGCATTGAAAATTGTAACCCTCAATACACATGAAAAGTATACTACTCCTGTTGATTGCCAGCATTGTTTTGCCTGCTTGTCAGGGCGTTGAACCAAACCTGCCCGAATTACCCAACCAACCAGGTAAACTGCTTCGATCCATCCAATGGGAAGCTAATCTGCAAACGAATTTCAATTACCATTCAGACAGTTCTGTTAAGGAAAGAATTGATCAGATCGGAGCAAATGCACAGAAAACTATTTTTAGCTGGAACAACAGGAAACTTACTGAACATGCATGGGAAAATTCCATCTACAAAAATGTATATACGTACAATGCAGCCGGACTACTAACCAGTATCCGCAACCGATACAAAGAAATACCCGGCAATAACGGATATGAGTTTCAATTTCAATACCAGGGTTCCGGACTTGTAAAAGAGATGACCTATTCGCAAATCAATGAAGCAGGCACCAGACTGGTTAGTCGCGCTATTTATACTTATTCACCCCAAAATGAATTGCAGCTTATCCGTTCCTATAACGCTGATGGAGTTTTGCAGGTAGAGCTCCATATAGAAGCCTATTCAGCTCCCTGTTTTGTTAACCCATGGGTTTTTATATCACCAGGCCTGCATCCACTGTTTCAATTGTATGCTTACCCGGTGTTGGCATCCTTAAAAAAGCTACCGGCCAAAATCAAACAGCTACAATTTAATCCGGATGGATCTGTACTTTCTACAGTTACCTATTTCAATCGTGCCACTATTATTGACTTTCATATAACAAAACTTGAAATGGAAACTCAAAGCGCTACCAGTCCAACCATGAATGCAAAAACAAGTGGAAGCTTTCGTTATTAGTTATGCGGTAATTCCTGCAGATCAAAATAATTACCCTTTGTTTTATCCAGGGTTCTGCTAACTAACGAAAAATTTTCCTTTGTTGGAGACAGGTTTTCAAACCGGGCTACGATCCGGCGATGCCGGTATATAACAAATAGCCCTTCTGTAGTGGCATCGATTTTATTGAGATGCATTTCAGTTTCTTCATCCAGAACAGAAGGAGCAAAGGTTAAGGCCACTCGTTGTATACCCAATTCTTTGCCCAGGTTCTGCAGTTCCTTTTCCCGTTTGGCTTTTGAATAGTCCTGCTCATTTGCGTAGATAAAATAGACCTTCAGGTATTGCTGGCGGATGGCTGATTCTTTTTCAAGATAAGTCAGCCAGGATCGGATTGTCTGCCAATTGGGACGATTCCCCACAAAATAAAGCAGGCCGTGATAGCGCCCATATTTACAAACCGGACAGGTTCTGGTTCCTTTATCCGGACCATACGCATGAAAAGGAATAAAGGAGGGCTGGTCTTCACCAACAGCCAAACCCGATCCGGTTCGGGTTGCCTTAGGGTGATTGGGAATGTTTAATCCCAATGTGATTGGGAATGTTTAATCCCAATATAATATCATGTTCCGCCACCTGCATTCCGTCCCGAAGCAGGATCCGGGCTATACCGGAACCACCCCGGTTTTCTGGGGGGTATTTTTTTTGATGTGCAATTAACAGGGGATCATCGTCAAAATTCAAATCTTCGGTGTAATAGGCTTCCTTTGCTCCTGGCTCCAGGATAAAAAAATGAACATGGGCCGGCATGGGGTATAGATTTCATACTGCCCTTTCTCATCGGTTTTTACCCAACCCCGGATATGACCATGTGCAAGTACCCGCTTATCAAGGCCCGCTGCAGGTAAATATAAACCACTGGCATCCGTTTGCCAGTAATAGAGAACCACACCCGGAGCAGGAGTTTTACCATCGGCCTGATAAATGGTGCCGGCAATCAACAAACGCTGTCCTTTTTCAGACCATCCGGCACTGGTATCCACGGCATCAATTTCCGCTGGCATTCCTACGAAAATGAGTTCACAACCTTCACAGGAGCCCCCGATCTTTCCTTTTGAATTGGTTTGTACCTGTGTAGAACCGGGTTGCCCTTTACAGGAAACAAGGGTACCCAATAGCAAAATTGCCAATGAAATAAAGATCCGGGAAAGTGATTCTGAAAAAATCATAGTGGGGTTTTTCAGCAAACTACTGCTACTGGTAGCCCGGGAACAAATCGAATCAGCTTTCCTGTGTGAAAATAAGTGTATCCTGAGGTCTGGATTGCTGAAATGCCTGCCGGAAATTGGAAACATAGTTCCTGCTCAAACGGATGACAGCCCCTGAAACCAGCACAAGATCGTAATCACCATTTCCTCTGGAACGAACTGCCTGTATTTTATTGCAGTTGACCATGCAGGATTTGTGAACCCGAACAAATTCAGCCGGATCAAGCTGTGCTACCAGGCTTTTCAGGGTTTCGCGATGAAGCAGTTTTTTGTGCTCAAGGTGTAGCATCACATAGGGACTACTGGCTTCCAGGTAAATCAAATCGGTTACAGAAATAACGACCTTCCGGTTGCCATCCGGTACCAACAACTGGCGTATTGGATTGGATTGCTGAACAGATGAAGTCTGTTTTTCCTTTGTTAGATTTTCAGTTGGGGAATACCAACGATACAAAAGAATCGGTGCCACGTAAAATCCCAGCAACACATACAGGTATTCAGTCAGTCCAAACCAGAAGGTTTGCCGGACTTCAAATTGATAACTGAAAAACAAACCGGAAAACAAACTGATAAACCCTGCATAAATAAGCAGATGCAGGAGAATTGGAAATCCAGCGGCGATAAGTATCCGGATTTTGGATGAGTTCTTAGGAAATCGCAACCAATTCCACTGCGCCCACCATAATGGAATAAAAAACAGCCAGAAGCTACTGAATAACAAAGACTCTTCTAAATAATATCCACTACCTCTGAATGATGCATGCAGATAGTCCTGAACCAGGGTAAAAAGTACAAGACAGATAATGAGCACAAGGAGAATCCTGGCCGCAGATTCAATTTTAATCGCTAAAGAAGAAATGGATAACATACCTGATTACGCTACCCTGAAAGTACGAAATATTCAGGTGCTTAGCCTCCTGTTGTAACAGAAACACCTGCTCCGGCTTTGTTACCCGGGATAACAAAAGGTCCTTTTCTATCAGTAACAGCTCCACTCTTATCAATGATAAAATTCATAAAGACAGCATTGTTCTGAATGTTTTTATCCTGTTCGTGCTGGGATAACTCTACTTTAATGGTATACCATAAACCCGGAACAAGAAAAATTTCCTTGTTACCGGTTTGTGCTGCAATTTTTTGCACACCTTTTAATCCCGGAATTGGCAGAGGATATTTCACTAAAACTTCTTTATTGGTCTCCTTTCCTTTAATGGGAATCCAGAACTCCGCCAATTTGCCGGATTCAAGGGAATAGTCCATTGTAAGGCGCGTATCAAAATGCCAGATTTTAGTGCGGTTAATGCTTGTTCTTTTAGTAAAATCATAAAAACCCTCTAGAATGGAAGCATTCATAATACAATTCCGGAACGCCCAGGTTTCTGTGCCGAGGTTATCCACTGCAACGCGAACTTTCAACTCTTTGGCAAAAAGCGCCTTTTTTCCCAGTTGTGATTCATAGCTGGAGCCAAAAGACTCCAGGTGTTTTTTCTTGAGTTCTTTGTATTCGGATTCAACAAATTCAAATTTCAGATTATCCATTAAACCGAGATCAAAATCAGCA
>JALOMU010000157.1 GCA_025455285.1 Flavihumibacter sp. | reverse complement strand
TTTTATACGCAATAAGAGGAAGTGAGATGTCAGACGTGAGACGTGAGACAGAAAACGCTTTTCTCACGTCTCACGTCTCACTTTTTTGCTCATCAATCCATACGCCCGTTCTTTCAAACTATCCACCGTATCTGTTTCCAATACTTCAATGGGTTCAAGGAATTCGATGCGTAGGGTATGAGGCATCAGGTAAAACGATTTATGAGGTGGATTTACTTTACGGGTATTAAAAATTACACCGGGAATAATGGGTGTCCGGGTATCAAGCGCTAAACGGAAAGCACCATCATGGAATGGTTTTAATGGCTGGTCGGTCGTGTTGCGCGTACCTTCCGGATAAATACACATGTGTAAACCCATCGCCAGGACTTCTTTCATGCGGCCATAACTTTCCTTCCGGCTTTTATCACTTTTGCGATCCACCAGCACGCTTCCTAATTTATAAATGATGCCGAAAACCGGAACCTTTGCCATCTCAGACTTTGCAATGGTTTTATTGCCTCCGGGAATGGCGGGAGAGGAAATCGGTACATCCATTAAGGCATTGTGATTGCAGATTACAATATAGGGCTGCCCTTTTTTGAAATGTTCTTTACCTTTTACAAAGAGCGGACAACCAATGCCTGGTAAGAATACACCCATCCAGATGCGTGCATAACGAATAAACCGGTGTGTCCGCCTGGGTTCTCCGATGGTCATACAAAATAAGGCCACCGGAATCAGGAATACCAACATAGTTAGGGAGAATAAAAGCATTGCCCATAAAGCCCAAATCCTGCCAAAAACTTCTTTGAACCAATTCATGTTGCGAAGGTAGTTTACAATGACCAATTGATAGGATCTATGCCGTTTTTAACGAGGTACTCATTGGTTTTGGAAAAATGCCGGCAACCAAAAAAACCTTTATCAGCACTGAAGGGGGAGGGGTGTGCCGCTTTTAATACCAAGTGTTTGGTTTCATCAATCAAAACCTGTTTTTCCTGCGCAAATTTTCCCCATAACAGAAAAACAATATGTTCTTTACGGTCGCTGATGGCACGAATGACCGCGTCCGTGAAGTCCATCCAGCCAATTTTAGCATGGCTTCCAGGTTCATTAGCTCTTACTGTTAATGCTGCATTCAGTAGCAATACACCCTGCTCGGCCCATTTTTCAAGGTTGCCTTTTCGCGGAAGCTGCAAGCCAATATCCGCCGCAATTTCTTTGTAGATATTTAGCAGGGAGGGTGGCGGTGCAACCCCATCAGGTACGGAAAAACTTAATCCGTGTGCCTGTCCCGGATTGTGATAGGGATCCTGCCCAAGTATTACAACTTTCAGTTTGCCTGGTGGCGTTTTATCAAAGGCATTGAATATCATCGAGCCAGGAGGATAAATGATTTTCCCCGCACTTTTCTCCGTTTTCAAATGTGTTACCACCTGCAGGAAATAGGGTTGATGAAACTCCTGCTTCAAAAAAGCTTTCCATCCAGCCTCAATTTTTACCTCCATTAAATCTTGATTTAATTCTGAACACAAGTTAGGATGGAACGAAAATCAACGTAAATTATATTTCCAAAATCAGCAATTATGATAGAGAACCTACTCAACCTTATTCGCGAAAATGCCGGTGAAAGCATTATCAACAACCCAGATATTCCCAATGAACGCAATGATGAAGCAATTCAGGCAACCGGTGCTTCCATTCTTTCTGGACTGCAGGGCATGATGGCCCAGGGAAATGTAAAAGAGGTGCTGGGTATTTTTGCCCAGGGAGAGGTGGATCAGAATAACCCGGTAGTTCAAAACCTGTCGGGTAATGTGATCAGTGATATGATGGGCAGATTTGGCATGGACCAGGGAAAGGCTGGTTCCCTGGTAGGGAGCCTGTTGCCAATGATCCTGAATCAACTGGTTCGTAAAACCAATGATCCTTCCAATAATGGGTTCAGCCTCGATGGATTATTTGGGCAATTGAGCGGAGGTCGTACTTCTGGTATGAACCTGGAAGGACTGGTAGGAAAACTGGCAGGCGGCGGACTGGATCGTGATGGAGATGGGGATGTTGATTTCCAGGATTTGGCCGGCATGTTTACAGGTGGTAGCAATGTTGGAGGTAACAGTGGCGGTATGGCGGGAGGCAATGCACTCGATGCGCTTAAAGGTATTTTCGGAAGATAATTTTCAATATAACCCTGAACCGGAGCGATTCAATGCTCCGGTTTTTTAATTCAGCAAGATGACCAACAGAAGAAATTTTATCCGGCAATCGATAAAAGCCGGGGCGGGGGTATATCTCGGTACCATGGGACTTAGCGCTGCTTCCTATGCACGTATAATCGGCTCCAACGACCGCATTAATGTTGGCGTGGTCGGTTATTCTGATCGTTTTCGCCAGTCCCTCCTGCCCAGTTTCATGAATCATTACAAGGAGTTGAATTTTGATATGGTGGCTGTTTCCGATATCTGGAAACGCAGTCGGGAGGAAGGTGCTTCCCACTTGAAAGAAAAATTTGGTCACGATATCAAAGCCTGCGTAAATAACGAGGAGCTATATACGCTGAAAAATATTGATGCGGTTATCATCAGTACGGCAGACTTCCAGCATGCGCTGCATACGATCGAAGCAATGAAAGCAGGTAAAGACGCGTATACAGAAAAACCCTTCGCGGAAACGATGGATGATAACAATGCAGCATTGGCTGCAGTAAAACAGGCAGGTAAGATTGTTCAGATCGGTTCCCAGCGGCGAAGCGGACCCAATTACAAAGCAGCCGCGAAATTTATTGGAGAAGGAAAATTCGGTCCAATTACCATGGTGGAACTAACATGGAATGTGAATCAGCCTGGCAGATGGCGCCGACCAGATCTGGTGGCAGCTATCCGTGAACAGGATACAGATTGGAAACGTTTTTTAATGAATCGGCCTTATGAAGCCTGGGATCCGAGAAAATATTTAGAGTATCGCCTGTTCTGGCCCTACTCCTCCGGTATGCCCGGACAATGGATGAGTCACCAGATTGATACTGTACACTGGTTCTCCGGACTTGCACATCCAAGAAGCGTAGTTGCCAATGGAGGAATTTATATGTGGAAGGATGGAAGAATTAACTGGGACACTACTACTGCTGTCTTTGATTATGGTCCGGAAAACGATGCCAAATCCGGATTTCAGGTAATCTTTTCTTCGCGTATGCATAACGGTGATGAACGTCCTGCTGAATTGTATTTTTCCAATGGGGGCGAATTGAACCTGATTACCAATAAAGTTTCACCAGCCGGTGGATTGCGTAAGAACCATGCCGATGCTATGAAAATGCAACCCAATCTTTTACCGGAAATGGACCTGGTTGCAGAAAAAATTGAAGTAGCTGCTTCTGCTAATACCGGCGGAGATCCACTAACAAGTGCGCATATGCGAAACTGGATGGAATGTACCCGGAGCCGGAAGCAGCCCAATGCTCCTGTTGAAGCGGGCTATAATCATTCCATAGCTACCATTATGACCAATGCTGCAGTTCGGACGGGCGGCAAAGCGGTATTCGATTCCAATACCAAACAGGTATTGGTGGATGGTAAAGTGTTCAAATATTAAGAGTTGCCATGAAGTCATTTTTTCTCGGTTGTGCAGCGCTGTTAGTGCTGCCAACCTTTTCCAATGCTCAGTCATCCGGATTGAAATGGGTAAATAAACCGGATCAGAAAATTCATGAACTACACTACAAGAACCGGTTACTGACAGCCTATCGGTACGATGATTCCATTATGAAGCCGGTACTATATCCCTTAAATACAGTTTCGGGAACTACGGTTACCAGGGGTTTCCCGATTGCACCCAGGCAGGGCGACCGAACTGATCATCCGCACCATATTGGGTTATGGCTGAATTATGAATCGGTAAACGGACTTGATTTCTGGAATAATTCCACCGCTATTCCCTTTGAAAAAAGAGCATCCTATGGCTCCATTTACCACCAGGTAATATTAAAACAGGAGGCGCACGGTGATCAGGCAGTATTAGTGGTTCTTGCGCTATGGAAGAATAAAGCGGGCGAAACCCAATTGAAAGAAAAAACGGAGTTTCGGTTTAACGTAATAGGTGATCAATGGCAGGTACAACGAATTACTACCCTCACGGCTGTTGATAAGCAGGTTATTTTCAAAGACGTAAAGGATGGCATGCTGGCCATCCGTGTAGCCCGGGAACTGGAACAACCTTCCAAAGAAGCGAGTTCCTTTGTGGATGCAAATGGCATTGTTACCAAAGTGGATCAATTGCCTGCTGAAAACATAACCGGCCTGTATTCCAGCAGTGAAGGCCTTACCGGTGATGCTGTTTGGAGCAGTCGCGCACGCTGGGTGATGATAAACGGAAAAATCAAAGCAGACCCGGTAACAGTAGCTATGATAGATCATCCCACTAATATTGGTTATCCCACTTATTGGCATGCCCGGGGATACGGTTTGTTTGCATTGAATCCATTAGGTGCTGCTATATTCAGCAATGGAAAAGAAAGTCGCAACCTGGTATTGGAGCCCGGACAATCCATTCATTTTAACTACAAGGTTTTGATACAAGGAGGTAAGAACCTGACTTCCGGCGAAATGAACCAACTTGCGGATCGGTTTGCTGATTAGTCAGCAGTTTCCTCACTTCAAGCTTTGTAAATAGTCCAATAAACTTTCCTGGTCTGCTTTGGATAAAATTTTTATAAGTCCCTCGTACCTTAATGATTTTTTCTGAGTTTCAAATGTTGCTATTTCGTTACGAGTTATCTGTAATACCTGATTTCCAATCAACATCAGATCAAATTGCTGTTCATTCGAATTGACAATTCTTCCCAATAGTACCTTGCCATCCTTTAAGGTGATTTTTGTTCCTTCCATACTTGGTTTAATAATCGCGGAAGGATTCATAATAGATTCATAGATTTCTTCCCGCGACATTCGATTGCCTAGACCTTTCAATGTGGGACCTAATAACTCCTGCCCATCCTCTGTTGCATGGCAGGCAAAACAGGCAGTGGTTTTATAAAGGTCTTTTCCTTTCTCCAGGGAACTGCTGCTAAATGTTTCCTGTTTTACAGAACGTTGATATTGAGTTTTTACTTTTTGTTGTGGATCATAGACCAGTTTGTAAAATCCTCCGGTACTTTCCTGTATTGGATTATACCAGTAATCCGCAATTCCATGAGTGGCAACATAGAGTGATCCATCCTTGCCAAAAGTGAGATCTTGCAATACCCCCTCTTTTCCAACGTTCTGCAGGTCCATAAAAGGCAACAAACAAATCACCGGCTGTTCCGCCAAAATCATTATCTGTTCTATTAAACTCTATTCCACTAGGTGCTAATTCCACTTGAAATGACAAAAAAGGTTTTTCTGTGGAATCAGTAGGATT
>JALOMU010000156.1 GCA_025455285.1 Flavihumibacter sp. | reverse complement strand
TTGCAGGCGGGCTGTAAGAAAAAAAGATTGAAGATGGCGGGAGTGGCCTATCACCTGCACCATGCCAGTTCAAACCGTGATCAGTTGCAGGAGAATGAAATCCGATTTATTGAAACCACTAAAAACCCGCACTGGGTCTGTCCGAATGGATATTACCAGGCTTCCTGATAAATACGTTATGCTGACATTAGATGTGATTATACCCAGCTTCCGAATGAACGAAGCAATTCTGTTGCCCATTCTGAATCTCAGGCAGCCAGAAGATGCGATCGTGCAATTTTTCCTTATGTGCGATAATCCGAAAGCTGAATTAAGTCCGGCACTGAAAGAAGCCTGTTCCAAACCGGGCGTTCAGTTTATCAAAAATGAAATCAACCTTGGTGTTTCGGCTACCCGTAACCGTGGAATTGATCTGAGTCTGGCGGATTGGATCTTATTCCTGGACGATGATATCATTCCTGCTGAGGACATTCTGGTGCGTTATGCTGAAGGTATCCGCAACCATCCGGAGGAAATTGGATTTATTGGTCCGATTGATTTACCTGTTCCAAAGCATCCCTTTAACAAGGCTGTAATTGCCAATGGGTCCATGGACATATTTGGAATCGCGCGGGTAAAAGATGCTTTTGCCTGGGGTGCTACTGCTAATATACTTTTTAACCGGAAAGCGATAGGCAATCTTCGGTTTTCGGCAGCTTTCCCTAAACTGGGAGGTGGCGAGGATGTCGATTTCAGTTACCAGGTAAGGGATCGCAATCATCGTAAATCATTGAAATGCATTTCCGGTGCTGCGGTTACGCATCCCTGGTGGGGCAATGAAACACCTGTCTGGAGCAGGCCTTTTCGCTATGGAATTGGAAACAGTTATTTACCCAACCGGCATCCTGCTTATGCCTATTATGATTTCCTTACAGCCCCTGAAACACTGCTGGTCAGTTTCCTTCTGTTACCTGTTTTAATACTGCTGGGATTCATCAGCTGGACAGCCGCCCTCTATTTTGTACTGGGTGTTTTGGTAATTGAAGCCATCGCAACCGGCATTCAGATCATCAAGCGATCCAAATCCTTTTCACCTGCTGTAATATTATACGGGATCGGGCTGCGTTTCATATATGAGATGGGCTTATTGCAGGGTTCTCTCTCCCGCGGACAATTACAGGAAATCGGCTTGCGCTTCAACTTTGAAGGTAAAACAGCTAATCCGCCTTTCTACCACAGTAATACCAGGCGGCTGGTGAAATGGATACTCTATCCGGTGCTGGTTGGATTTTGCCTCAGTCTATAATCATCCTACGGGGTGGAATAACGCCGGTCGGGTTAGAACATGCGAGAAAGATTAAACCCGAAACGTATTTCACCTTTGAAGAAACGATCGGTTGTTTCCACCAGGAAAGCACGTTCATTCATGCCGATCGCATTACTGAAATGAAGTTGAAATACATGTCCGCCTGTTTCGATATCAAATCCTACACCCAGGGGAAAATAGTATTCATCGGGCAATTCTGTCAACACAACCTGGTGATCAAACGTGATGGCAAATCGTTTACTTAGTTTTTGGCGCAGCCCAATTCCTATAGCAAAGTTGGTATTTTGCCAGCTTTCATTGGGTACGTAATTCATATGGAGAAGGGTAGCACTTAGCTGCGCTGAAAATCCGGGAGAAAATTTCCTACCTGCAATAAGTTGGGCATAAAAGGAAGTACGGTCTCCGGCAGTGGGTTTATATCCGGAAGAACTGGATTCATCAGCAGTGCGGATCATAATACCTGCAACACCCACCAGGCTGACCGGCGCTGATTTTGATTGCTGGATCATCCTGATCTTCACCAACCCATCGTATTCTTTCCGATAGGTACTTCGACCAACCCCTACCGTTAGCCAGTTACTCAATCCATAATCAAAGCTCATGCGCATGGAAGCCTGATCTAGTCCGAATAATTCCTTTATTCCATCTGATAATTTTCCAAACCGGTGCAGGATTCTCACATCCAGCGCACCTTTGGCCAGCATTTCAACCGATTGGGCATGAATGACCCGGGTGGAATGGAAGGTGCCGGTTATTTTTGGAGATGCGTCCCCGGCGTTGGATACCAACAACGAGTCAACAGAAGTCTCCTGGGCGCATACTGAGCCCCCGCAAATCAGAAAAAGAAAACATAGTTTTTTCATATAATCAATTCGTTGGTTTCATCCAGCCGCTGTTCAGTTCCACGACTAGTTCTTTGTTGATGTTATCACGCACCAAAGCAGGTATTCGAATAGAAAAATCTTCTGGTTTAATATGAAAACTGGTAACTGCGAGGCAAGTCCCCTCTTTAAATTCCAGCAGGGCTGTACAAGTATGCGGTTGTTCCACACCGTGAATGGTAAGCCGGCCATTAACTACAACAGCTTGTTTGCCTGATTTTTCAATCGATACAGAACCCGGATCAAATTGTCCGATAAAAATTGCCCTGGGAAACTTATCGGACTCTAAATAGGAATCATTAAAATGCTGCTGCATCAGGGCTTTCCGAAATAAAAATCCTTTTATAAGCACGGCGGCTTCCACTTTACCTGATTTGAGATCCAGTAGCAGTACACCGTTTTTATTTTCAGCCCGAATGGTTTCCAAAGGTGTGACAGATTCAAAACGAATGTTCATCAGCCTGGAAGCATATCGTTGGGCTTGAACTACCGGTGAAGCACAGGTTAAAATAAAAAGCAGGCATCCAGCTAAATAGTTCATCATCATTTAGTATTAATCAGGGAAGCAACTGTGCTCTTGTCAGTTGCACATCCATCAGGTAACCGGAACAATATCCTTTAACGGAAACCGAATCACCAGGCTTATGTGCTGTTATGGTTGATTGTAATCCAGAATCCAGCAAACAACTTATGGAGGATGCGGCGGCGGGCTCACCCAGGTAGATCATGCCTTCATCCGCATCCATAAGATTGATGGTTCCCCGTACTTCCAGCCATTTCCCAAGGTACTTTGAATTAGCTGCCGCTTCATCCTGCTGAAACTCTCCCAATAAGGCAGCAGCAGTCAAACTGAAAGCAGCATCCTGGTTATCGGCGCTGGCCGGTGCTTGTTGGTACAGATAATAACCTACTACTCCTACACCCAACAGCAGCACGAGGATTCCGTATAGTAATTTCTTAATCACTGGTTTTGCCTCCTGCTGTAATCCAATCGGTGATGACTTTTTTATCTGCTGCACTTAAAGCCGGACCGCCCTTTGGCATAGTTTCTAGATCCACAGCCTGGCTCTTAATACTGTTTTTCTTTTCAACTATAGCACAATCGGTACCCAAACTGATACCACTTGTAGGATTGGTTCCCGTATGACAGCCACTGCATTTGGAATTAATGAGCGTTACTACTGCTGAAAACAAAGGACCATTTGCAACAGCATCTACCCTTACAGCTTTGGTAGTTTCGCAGCCAGCAGCATCTTTCGCATATACGGTGTAGTCATCTGGTTCCAGTCCGGTGAAGTTGTTGGATGCCTGGTAAGTACCACTTGCATTCAGACGATAGGTAAAACCAGTACTGCCGGAAGCGGTAACGGTGATGGTTCCTGTTTTCCCACATTTTTCAGACGAACTGACATCAACCGTTACCGAGATTGTTTTTCCGGCACATGGATCACCATCGGACACTGTAAAACTTCCGCTTCCAATACAACCATCACTATTCTTTGCACGGATCGTATGGGTACCGGCAGCCAGGTTTGAAAAAGTTCCGGAAGCCTGAAAGGGACCATTATTCAGGCTGAAGGTAAAGCCGGAACCGCCTGTTGCAGTAGCTGCAATGGAACCGGTTGTACTACCCGGACCAGCTGTATTTGTAACCGTTCCATTTACTACTATGGTGAGGCCTTCACAAGGATTTGCTGGTTCATCTGTACCGCTTTTGCTGCAGGATAAGAAGAATAAAAGGGTCAGGCCAACGAATGTGATTCGCCGGCAACTTAAGGTTGCTGTCAACATAATGATAGAGTTATTGCGCGTTGCGCGTGGTATGATTATTTACCTAATCGTATCCGAAGTAGAAAGGGTTGCCTTGATTTTATTTTTTCTTCCAGAACGAATAACGAAGGCCTGCAAACAGTCCGGCTGACCTGAGTTTTACAGACCCTTCACCAATGCCTTTGGTAGGAATATTCAAATAGGGTGCAGCCTGAACATGCAGTCGATCATTAATACGGTATTCATATCCTACACTCAAACCAATTCCTGAAAACAGTTCGAGGGCTTTGGTCCGATAGGTGTAATATCCTTTAGCAGGTTGCCCAAACCGGGTATAATAATAATCGTAGGATTCTCTTTGCATTAGTGCATTTTGCACACTCAGCATGGCAAAAACCTGGTGTTGCTGGTTTGGCAAAAAATTATACCTGACGCTAATAGGAATTTCCAGAATAGCACAATCGGCATATACTTCGTTTATAACGAAATTGGGGTTATCATAATAGGATCCTGCTTTTGGCGTGTAGGCATTACCGGGAGCTTCGTATAATTTCCTGGTTTGTGTGAATCCTGCCTGAATAGACCAGCGATTCGTCAGGTGCACACCTATACCCGCTCCATAAGCAGGTTTAACATCAGCTGCATGTCTGGTATTAACAAAACCGAGGTCAGCACCACCGCCGGCATACACATAGAATCGATACGCTGCTGATTGCTGTTTGCGGGTTGATACAATGGTTTGTCCGGGTTCATCAGGTTCTACAATTGAAACACTAACAGGAAGGGTCAACTGCTGTTTTTGAGGCAGACTAGGGTATAGTGTATTATCCACTTTATCATTAGTGGCCGCATAAGAAAGTGACGCTTCTGAAGTTAATGCAGTATCAAAGGGGACTTCCAATCCAGTTGATTCCTTTTTCGAGCTTTTGTTAAAGGAAGCTATTGGATCAAAAAACGCTCGCGAAGTAGTTGAATAAATCTTCGGTTTTTTAAGTTGGTCAGAGGAATCGTCGCGCTTTAGTTCTTCAGATTTTTGAGCAATAGCTAAAGCAGAAGGAGCAGCATTCTTTTGTTCAGCAACTAATTCATTGGCGGATAAATCATGTTTCAAAATTTGACGACTGGAAATATTTTTTTCATTCAATAAGTTGTTTATTGCTCTTTGCGAAACAGCAGATTTAATCTTTAGCTCCTCCAACCGTCCGGGTTCAGGAACAAAATGCCGGTGCCCTGCCATAAACAATAAAAGCGGCAACCACCACCAGGCGAACCCACGGCGGCGTTTCTGCTCCTCTTCATCCAGGAGCTGATTCATTTTTAACCAGGCATGGGCAGGCGCGGCCGGCTGGCGGCAATGCGGAAGAGATCGTCCAGACCTTCTTCCCCCTGGTTAAGATTGAATGGCTTTTCGTTCATTGTTATGGTTTAGATGTAATTCCTCTGCCAGCATTTTCTGCAATCTGGCCCGGGCTTTTGAAAGGTTGGATTTGGAGCTGCCTACACTTATTTTCAGCATGGAAGCAATTTCTTCATGTGTATATCCATCAATCACATAGAGATTAAAAACAAGGCTATAAGCCGGACTCAACCGGCGAACCATTGCCAGTAATTCTTTGTGGGAGATGTTGGAAAGTCCGGTTGGCGCGATTGAAGGCAACAATGTCTGCTCCTCGGCTTCTGTAGGCATGGCCACCAGGTCCAGTTGTTTTTTCCGAAGCTGATCAATAGCCGTATTGATGAAAATTCGTCGGATCCAGGCTTTCAGGGAGGC
>JALOMU010000155.1 GCA_025455285.1 Flavihumibacter sp. | reverse complement strand
TGACGTCTGACATCTCACTTTTTCTTACTTTCATGGCATGAACATTGCCGACACGTTAAGCCTATCCATACGCACCATCCGGTCGAATAAACTTCGTACGGGTATTACGGTGTCGATTATTGCCCTTGGAATTGCAGCCCTTATTGGGATCAATACTGCGATCCAGGCCATCTCGCAGAAGTTCATGGAAAGCTTCTCCAGCATGGGTGCCAATGGCTTTACGATCCGCTACCGGTCGGCGTTCCGGTTCGACAGGGGAGAAATGAAAAAAGAAGAGAAAGGCGGAAAAAAACTCAAGAAATCCAACACGAATAAGCCCATCACCCGCGACCAGGCAGAGGCTTTTAAAGAGCGGTATAAATTCCCTTCAAGAGTTTCCTTATCGCTCAGTGGTGGTAATAATAATGCGGCTTCCTTTGGCAATAAGAAAACCAATCCTACTGTATATATCAATGGAGGTGATGAGAACTATCTCGACATGAATGGCTTTGAAATAGCCGCCGGCCGCAACCTAAATGAACTTGATGTCAGTACCGGCAGGAATGTATGTCTCATAGGAAAAGATGTTGCCGATAAACTCTTTGGAACAAGCAATCCGGAGGCGCCGATCGAAAAAATCATTCTTGTCAATAATATTCCTTTCCGGGTGATTGGCACCCTGGAACCCAAAGGCTCTACCTTTGGCAGAAGCCTGGATAACAATATCATCACCACCTATAATTCGGTTCGCCGCTTTTTTACCAGCAGTGCTTCCTCCACCTTTACTATTGGCGTGAAAACCGATGATATCAGCCTGATAGAAACAGCCATCGGAGAGGCAGAAGGCATCTTCCGGGTCATCCGGAAAAATGAAATCAAGGAAGAAAGTAATTTCCTGGTTGATAAAAGTGATGCTTTTGTAGAACTGGCCATGCGACAGATCGGCTGGCTGACTGGTTCTGCAGTCGTGATTGGTTTCATTACCCTGATGGGGGCCGCGATTGGTCTCATGAATATCATGTTGGTGGCGGTAACCGAAAGAACCAAGGAAGTGGGATTGATAAAAGCCATTGGAGGCAAACAACGCAATGTGCGCTGGCAGTTCCTGCTGGAAGCCATCCTGATCAGTTTGCTGGGTGCCGTGATTGGCATCTTCATCGGCGTTTTACTGGGAAATATTGTAAGTATGCTGATGAGTACCGGTTTTGTAATCCCCTGGCTCTGGGTATTCCTTGGTGTGCTTATTTGTTCTATTGTGGGCCTCGCCGCCGGTGCTTATCCTGCCTATAAAGCAAGCCGGTTAAATCCAATAGAGGCGTTACGGTACGAGTAGGTGTCAGACAGGAGTAAATACTATGTAAAGGGCATGTATGGACGATGTTAGTGGGATGTTACGAGGATGTATTTAGATTGTACTATTAGGTGTCAGATAACAGTAGTAACAATATTAATTTAATTTCGTCTACACTCTTTTCGTCTCCCCGAATTTTTTAATTGTAATTTCCAGCAGGTACTTAAACTGCTTATATCTCCGGTTTCAAAAAATGCTATTCCTATTTCAATTGTTCCAATACAACAGTTTATTTTGGTGACGAATAGAAATTGACAATCAAAGTGACTTTTCAAATTGCGGATTTTCAATTCCGGCCTGTCGGTAATTTCAAACGACATTTCCTTATTGATTAAAATGAATTCACTTAGACACCAGTTTAGTCTTCTTTAGGTTTTAAAATAGCAATAATCGAAACCCGAAAATAAAAAAGCCGGCTCATTTGAGCCGGCTTTGAAGAAGTCAGATAGATGTAAATACACCTGTCTGACTTTTAATTTACTTTGTAACAACATGTATTGTACATCTACTTAACATACTCCCAATACTGCTCTAACATACTCCATACATGCCCTTTACATAGTATTTACTCCTGTCTGACACCTTACTTCGCGGTCAGCCCATCGTTAATCCTGTCCAGTAAATCCTGGAGGTGATAACGGGTGGCTGTATCGGTATAAGAAGGCAGTGCGTTGCGGATCTCGGTTTGCAGGCTGCGCAGGGTGCCGCGTGCATAGGAGAGGGCATCGCTGTTGCGGGAGATCGTCGGACCAAAACTGATGGTTATACCACCACCCAGTGATGCGGGTGCAGTAGCAGGTTTCAGGAAGGTCAGCAAACGCTCTACCATATTCTTCTGACGGTTGAGACGATAGATATCAATCGGTTTGCGGGTTGGCAATTCGGTAAAGATAGAACGACGCAAATCTGTCATCATATCATTCAGCGTATAGGTCTTTGTGCCAAGGGTAGCTTCTGCATTCAGCAACTTGTTGATGGTTCCTGCACTCAGTATACGTCCCAATGCTGCATCCTGCAAACGATTCACTACTGCTGTTCCGGTATTACCAGTCTTCGCAAAGATTTGCTGATCCAGCAACCAGGTAGGTGTAGTGAATACCTGCTTGTTCAGGAAGTCCATCGCTTCTTTCTGCTGCTCGCGGGAAACGATTTCATACACTGCACCAGCCTGCTCTACAGTTTTCGGAGTTTCCATCACACCACCGATATTCTTGCTCACATGTCCTACATAACGACCGAACTGAGTTACCACTTCATTGTACATGGTGCTCAGCGTCTCGTAATTCTCATTCGGCTCTTTGCTCCAGGCCTGCAGATTCGGAATGATGCGCTGCAGGTTCTTGATACCATAGGTACTTGCCTTCATGCTGTTATCACCCAGGTCTTCATTCTGTGAACGCGGATCATCGGGATTGGTTTCGCGACCAAACCAGAGGCGCTTGTCCTTCAAACGTTCAATCGTCAATGCATTAAGGATAGGAGTTTCTGCTTCAGCAGATGTTGCCTGCGGATACCATTTGTATCCCCACTCAATTGCCCACTTGTCGTAATCACCAATGCGGGGGAACAATCCTTTTTCACCTACATTATCCTCTGGCTGTGCAACATAGTTGAAACGCGCATAGTCCATGATGGAAGGAGTGTGACCATTCTCTTCCAGCCATTTTTTATCACGCAGTTTTTCAACCGGTGTAGAAGAAGAAGAACCAAAGTTGTGACGCAGGCCAAGTGTATGTCCCACTTCATGAGAAGATACAAAGCGGATCAGTTCACCCATCAGTTTATCATCAAACTTGGGAGCACGTGCACGCGGATCATTCGGTGATGCCTGAACGAAATACCAGTTGCGCAACAACTCCATCACATTGTGATACCAGTTGATATGGCTTTCGAGTATCTCGCCACTACGCGGATCATGCTCATGCGGACCACTGGCATTTGGCACATCAGAAGGCTTGTACACGATCGCAGAGTAACGTGCATCTTCCAGGCTCCATTCAGGATCATTCACAGGAGCTTCTTTCGCGAAGATGGCATTCTTGAATCCAGCTTTTTCGAAAGCAGCCTGCCAGTCGTTCACACCCTGGATCAGGTAAGGAACCCATTTTTTCGGAGTAGCAGGATCAATGTAAAAAATGATGGGCTTCTTGGGTTCAACCAATTCACCACGCTTGTATTTTTCAACATCTTCATCCTTTGGTTCCAGTCTCCAGCGGGTTACCATGCTAACGGACTCAACACCCTGGGGATTCTTTTCAAAATCAACATAGCGACGGGTGAAGAAACCAACACGCTCATCGTAATAGCGGGGCTGCATGGGCTTTTCAGGAAGCAGCATCATGGAGCTGTTGATCTCCACAGTATAAGAACCACTTGGAGGTGTCATGGCAGCAGGTGCACCGGGAGTTGCACCGGCAGAGCGACCATAGGTTTTTACAGTTTTGATCTCTGTATTGATCGGGAAAGATTTCACAGTACTGATATAAGATTTATCAGCCTGGAAATTACCAACCCGGAAGGTGCGCTTGGCACTGGCTTCAAAATTCAGGATTTCGTTATCACTGTTCAGGAAGCTGGTCACATCCAGAACAACTCCTGTAGAATCTGCACCCAATGCAGCAATATCAAAAGACTGTGCAATGGGCTGGATATTGGAATTGGCAACTGCTTTAAACATGGAAGCAGTAGAGTCCCCGGCCATTTCATCATAAGAGATCAGGCGCAGGAAAACTTTGTTATTGGGCCCTTTTTCAAAGCGGATGACATTGTCGCCGATTTTGTCACCTGCATAACCAAAAAAGAAATTCCGCATACCGGCAGCTGCTTTGGAGAGGCGGTTTACTACCAGGATATCGCGACCCAGTACTTTTTCCGGAATCTCAAAATAGTATTTGTCCTCTACTTTGTGAACCGTGAGCAATCCATCATCGCTTACAGCCTTGGAAGTGATTACTTCTTTGTAGGGCTTGGGGCCTGAGGGTTTGGGGGGAGTAGGGATTGCTGCTGCTGGAGCCGGAGCCGTACCAGGTTTGGCATTAGCCGGATTGGGACGTTGCTGGGCTTCAGCACCCAGGCTGCCCATCAGCGCCAAAACCACCACCGGGATCCACTTTCCCGGTCTGATCTGTTGAACCATGTGTTGTGTGTTTTAATTGCTGGAAATAGGTGATTAACAATAAAATAATGGCTCATTATAACACAAATCTTCAAGAAAGGATGAACCGCCTGTAAAAAACACTGAAAAATCAATAAAATGGGCTACAAACCGCTTGGGAAGCATTTTTTTTTAATTTGTACCGTATTCGGATATTTATTGTGTTAATTTGACTTTTTTAAATTTTTTTTATTTAGACTTGTGTCCCCAATAACGCGTTGGGTCAATTCAAGAACATTTTTACCTGTTTACAAAAAAAACTAAAAACAAACGATTATGGCAGAGACTAAACCAACTGCAACAGCGAAAGCGACCACATCTGTTCAAGCGAAAAAAAGAAGCAACGCGATTTCATGGATTGCCCCTGTAATGTGTATTCTGGGTGGGTATTTGATCTGGAGATTTGGAATGGGTTCTGCCAGTGGCTTTACCGCACCAGATCCTGCAGGTGGATTCTGGCCTAAGCACGTAGGTCCAATCGGCGCCTTCCACAGTATTTATGAAGGTGGTATCGTAGTACCTATCCTGATTGCCAACTTCCTGATTGTAATTGTATTTGCTCTCGAGCGTTTGCTGACTATCACTAAAGCAACTGGTGCTGGAAACATCGATGAGTTTGTACGCAAAGTGCAGTATCACCTGGCTAACAAAAATGTTGACGCAGCTCTGACTGAGTGCGACAAGCAAAAAGGTTCTGTAGGAAACGTAATGAAAGCTGGTCTGCGCAAGTACAAAGAAATGATCACTGAAACTGAACTGGACACTGAGCAGAAAGTACTGTCTATTCAGAAAGAAGTGGAAGAAGCTACTGCACTGGAACTGCCCATGCTGGAAAAGAACCTCGTATTCCTTTCAACCATCGCTTCTGTAGCTACCCTGTTGGGTCTGTTTGGAACGGTATTGGGTATGATTCGTTCCTTCTCTAAACTGGGTGATGAAGGTGGTGGTGATGCTGCCCGTGAACTT
>JALOMU010000154.1 GCA_025455285.1 Flavihumibacter sp. | reverse complement strand
GTTTCGATGAAACCCGTGGTTTTAAGTTTATTTCCTATGCGGTTTGGTGGATTCGTCAAAGTATTCTGCAGGCATTGGCTGAACAAAGCCGGATTGTGCGACTGCCCCTCAATAAGGTTGGTCTGACCAACCGGATCCAGAAGGCCTTCTCCCACCTGGAGCAGGAATTCGAAAGAGAACCTTCCGCGGAAGAAGTAGCTACTTTCCTGGAAATGGAAATAGATGAGGTGGCCGCCAGTCTGAGCATGTCATCCCGCCATATCAGTATGGATACCCCTCTTTCTGATGGAGAAGACAATACCATGATGGATGTGATGGAAAATCCTAATGCTGAGCGCACCGATAAGGCAATCGAACACGATGAGAGTCTGAAAATGGAACTGGATCGCTCCATGCAGGTGCTGACCGAGCGCCAGAAAGAAGTAATCTGTTATTTCTTTGGCATCGGGGTGGATCATCCCATGAGCCTGGAAGATATCGGTGAAAAATTTAATCTGACCCGCGAACGGGTTCGCCAGATCAAGGATAAAGCCATTACAAAACTCAAAACAAACTCCAGATCGCAACAGTTGCGCACTTACCTGGGCGCTTAATCAATTGCATCCAATATATTTGCATTCCGATTTAAGGTGAACATTAGTTCACCTTAATTTTTTGGGTGAAAATTGACCAATATGTTTGAATCATTAAGTGAACGGCTCGAATCAGCCTTTAAACAGATCAAAGGCGAAGGACGGATTACCGAACTCAATGTGGCTGCCACAGTGAAAGATATTCGCCGTGCCCTGGTGGATGCTGACGTGAACTATAAAATCGCCAAGGAATTTACTGACAAGATAAAGGATAAAGCACTGGGAGAGAAAGTGTTGACGGCAGTGAGTCCCGGACAGCTCATGGTGAAAATCGTGAAAGATGAGCTGGCCGAACTGATGGGCGGTACAGAGGTTGAACTGAATGCCAAGGGTAATCCGGCTGTGATCCTGATAGCCGGACTGCAAGGTTCCGGTAAAACCACGTTCAGTGGAAAACTGGCTAATTACCTGAAATCGAAAAAATTTTCCCCCCTCCTGGTAGCGGCAGATATCTACCGACCGGCTGCGATTGACCAGTTAAAAGTGCTGGGTGGCCAAATCGGTGTAGAAGTATTCAGTGAACCGGAGAACAAGGATGCAGTGGACATTGCCCGCAAGGCAGTTGCCCAGGCACGCACCCTCAATAAAAATGTTGTAATCATCGATACCGCCGGCCGTTTGGCTGTTGACGAGGTGATGATGACAGAAGTGAGTAATATCAAAGCAGCCGTAAATCCCCAGGAAATTCTCTTTGTGGTGGATTCTATGACCGGTCAGGATGCCGTAAACACTGCCAAGGCCTTCAATGATCGCCTGGATTTTTCTGGCGTAGTGCTTACCAAACTCGATGGTGATACCCGCGGTGGTGCTGCACTTTCTATCAAATACACGGTTAATAAGCCGATTAAATTTATCTCCCAGGGAGAAAAGTTGGATACCCTGGATGTATTCTATCCCGAGAGGATGGCCCAGCGAATCCTGGGGATGGGTGATATTACCACCCTGGTGGAACGCGCCCAGGCTCAGTTTGATGAAGTCGAAGCCAAGAAGCTGGAAAAGAAAATCCGGAAGAATCAGTTTGATTTTGAGGACTTTAAGCAACAGCTGGAGCAGATCAAGAAAATGGGTAACATCAAAGATCTGTTAGGAATGATCCCCGGAGTAGGTAAGGCCATCAAGGATATTGATATCAGCGATGATGCCTTTAAAGGGATTGAAGCCATGATCAACTCCATGACTCCCTTCGAACGCGCTAACCCGGATGTGATTGATGGAAGTCGCCGTAAAAGGATTGCTATGGGTAGTGGCAAAGACCTGACCGAAGTAAATGCCTTCATGAAGCAATTTGAGCAGATGAAGGAAATGATGAAGATGATGAATAAGATGCCGATGGGGCGGATGCCGGGATTGGGAGGTTTAGGCCGTCGTTAATCTTTTACAATTACTTAATTATTATTAAGTTTGTTCATATCGTTCGGATTGTTAATTTTGCAGTCCGTTTATTTTTTGAAACCCTATTTGTTCACGCATTTAAATGTCTATTTACGATGCCAGTTAAAATGAGATTGCAGCGTCACGGCTCCAAGAAAAGACCCTTCTACTTCATAGTAGTGGCGGACGCCCGTGCACCAAGAGATGGTAAATTCATCCAGAAAATCGGTACTTACAATCCCCTCACTGTTCCTGCTACGATCCAGTTGGATCGCCAGCGTGCGCTTGATTGGCTGCACAAGGGAGCTGAGCCTACGGATACTGTACGCCGAATCCTGTCTTTCAAAGGAGTTCTGTACCTGAAACACCTGCTGCGTGGAGTTAAACTGGGCTTGTTCGATGACGTGACTGCTATGCAAAAATTTGAAGTTTGGCATAAGGAGCACGAAGCACAATTGAAGAAGCGCAGTGACGAACACCGCAAGCAACGCCAGGTGCGTCGTTTCCCTAACCAGGGAGCACGCCGCCCACAGCCTCGTCAGCAGGAAGGTGGAGAATAATTGAATAATCCAGCTCATTCATACAAATCCCGGTAGTACCCCTACCGGGATTTTTAAATTTTCACCTTTCACTTTTCACCTTTCACCATGACTTACAATTCCATCGGTAAACTGGTAGCCGCTCATGGCATCTCCGGCGAGCTCATCCTCAAACACGCCCTGGGTAAAAAGACTTCCTTAAAGGGACTGGAAACACTATTTATAGAGTTGCGCAAGGGTGAATTGCTGCCTTATTTTATTGTGACTGCCAAAGCCAAAAACGAGCAGGAAATCATCCTGCAGCTGGAAGGGGTTGCTAGCCGCGAAGGGGCACAGAAACTGGTGAGTAAGGAATGCTGGTTAACGGAAGATGCTTTTCAGCAATATGCGGCGGCTCATGCCTCCATCTCCTTTCTGGGCTTTACAATTTTCAATCGAAACGAAAACCTGGGGGAAGTGCTGGAGGTAATTGAGCAGCCACACCAGGTGCTCTGCCGAATTGATCTGAATGGCAAGGAAGCCCTGCTGCCCGTGCACCAGGACAGCCTCCTGGAGGTAGATCCCCGGAAAAAAATCCTCCGTGTCCAGCTCCCGGAAGGCCTCCTGGATATTTATCGCTGATTCCTTACCCGAGGGCAACTGGCAGCCGGCCCAGGAGTTGCTCTATTTGCACCCAGTGGCGCTGGTTGTGGGCAGTAATGAACATCAGCACATCGCCCAAACGCAACCGGATAAAGGAAGCAATACTGATGGGAACCCGAATGGCCTGGATATCTTTCTGACGAGCTTTCTCCAGTATCAACAGAAATTTCCGTTGCCACTGTAAGAACTCACCTACCACTTTTTCTTTGTCAAGGTCGGAAGAAGGGGAATGTGCCTTCATCGCCTTCATTTTGTTTTTTACCTGTCCCTGTTGAGGTAACATACTCCTGGTAAAATATCCACCCAGCCATCCTGGTTGAAAATGGGTACGTGCCGGTTCAGTTGATTTTTCCAGCATCCTGTCAATCAGTGGAATATAATATCGGTAATAGGTATTGAGATGCTCCAGCACCTGAAGGGTGTTCCACCGCCCACCACCATCGTTTGCTTCCAGCAGTTCAAGTGGTGTATGATGCCCAATGGCTTCCACTTCGTTCAGGAGATAAAGTCCCTCTTCTTTCAGTGTTTGTAACAGTTCTGTTGCTATCAATGCTTTCATTTCTATTAATTTTTCACAAAACTATCTGCCTGCCACAACCTGAATCTTTGCCTGGACCAAGATTTTAGCCCAATCGGATCGTGCCCAGTAATTTACTGAAAGTAGTGGCATCAATTCCAAGATAGGAAGCGAGGTATTTATGAGGTACGAGTTGTAAAATATGCGGACTCCTTTTCAGCAGGGTCCTGAATTTCTCTTCCGCAGAATAGACCATCAACTCAATTTGCCTTTCCAAAATGCCACTGGTGGTAATCGCCAACGCCTTATACATGGCTTCCGCAATAGAGGGATGCTGTAACCTGCATTCTTCCACCTGGCGGTAAGATGCCCTCAAAAACTGACTGCTGGTAAGCGTTTCCAGGTAATAGCGGGAAGGACGCTGCAACAAAAAGGAATCAATGATACCTGAAAAGGATCCGGGGTAAGTAAACACTACAGTTGCTTCTTTCTGATCGTGCAGATGAAACCCACGTTGCACACCTTCAATTACCCAATATAAATAACGTTCCACTTCTCCTGCTGCAGTCACTACTTCTTTTCGTTTATACGAAGCCGTTGTCCAGATTTCCTGGAAATCCTGCCAGGCAGTTTCTGCTATAGGATGTATAGCTGAAAGTTGCTGGTGCATTTTTTCAAGTGCTGCTGCTTTGTCTTTCATTTCATATCCGATTGAATAAAGTCAGCAGCCAGTTTCAGGCGATAATATAAATTACTTAACATGAGTGCCGTATTGTTTCTAAGCTGACTAACCGTTCCACCATTCATTTTTTGCAGGGTTCTGATTTCCTCCAGCTTCTCATCAATCTTGTCGAAGAGTTGATCCAGGGTCCAGCCTATATATCGTTTGTTGCGATCTTCTTTTACATGGTAAGGTTCAATTTTGCCAGCTTTGAGCTTACTGAACTTAAAATTTGCTTTGATCGCTGCTTTGATGGCTTCGTTGTTCAGATGTTGTATAATGGTATCTTCCGGAAACTGATTCATGTATCCGTTTTTAAATACATTCAGATTGTGTTGCAATTCACGCAACAGCTCTCTTTTTTGAACATCATTTGTTTTGGATCGGTCCTGTAAGAAACTGATTAATTTTTCTAAGGGACCTAATCCGGCTTTTAACCATTCCATTCAGTTGTTATTTCAGGATGAATTCTCTGAAGCTACTGTAAAAATAGTTTTTTGCGGGCAGGTGATTTTAATCCTTATTTTTCAATGGTAAAACCGGATATGAAAAGAGGTATCATCTATTTCCTGATCAGTTGCTGTTTGCTGGCAGCTTGTAAATCGGCAAAGCAGGCCGCAACGGGCAGTGCAGACCAGTTGGTAGTGTTGAGTTATAATATTCATCATGCCAATCCGCCCAGCCAGCCTGCTGGTTTTATTGATCTGGATACAATTGCTGCTACCATCCGTTCCTCCGGTGCAGAGCTGGTTGCCATTCAGGAGCTGGACAGTGTGACTAACCGAAGTAACCGGGAATTCCAGTTACAACTGCTCGCAGAAAAGCTGGGCATGTACTACCGGTTTGAACGCACAATCCCTTTTGGGGGAGGTGCCTATGGTATAGGTATTTTATCCCGTTACCCAATTATGGAAACAATGGCTTTTGCTTTGCCCAATTTAGAAGATTTGGAAACCGAGCCACGTAAAATACTGCTCGCCAAACTGGATGTAAAAGGAAAATCTATTTTATTTGGCAGTACTCATTTGGATTTTACGAATGC
>JALOMU010000153.1 GCA_025455285.1 Flavihumibacter sp. | reverse complement strand
GTGTTTACTGTATACACGAGACAACCGGTTGACCAACCGATTGGCCAATCAGCCGACCAGTCAATGAGGAATTCTTACTGACGTCACTGTGTTGACATCAACATCAACATTTATAGACGCCAGACGACATTATAAAGCTGACTGAAGTGTTTCAAAACACGAAGTCCCGTGGGAAGTCAATCATTGTGATTATGGAAAACGTGGACCACGCTAGCAGGCTTTAAAGAGGTAAATTGAGCGGGAGAGGTAAGTTGCCGTATGCTTTGCTCGGTAATCAGACGGTACCCTTAAAACTGCACGCAGTATGTACCTCCTTCTCCCCGAAAATTGACCCCAAATTTACCGGATGTTGGAGTTTCGCATGCAGTCACCGATAAAAAGACCAAGATATCGGAACAATATAGCTTCATCAATACTGAACTTCACGTAAGGCAGCAGTTTTTGCTATGGATGCATTTTCAAGTCCGTCTTTTTTTGCCAGCTTATAAAAAGCGCTGACGATCTCCGCCTGCCGGGATTCCTTTAAACTCTTTCTTCCCATGTAGTATGCTTAGGGTTCCTGACAAATATAATGTACGCTGTTCATTTTTCTTGTAGAATCATTCCTACGCAATCGTTTGACTGAATTTAACCAGGTTATCTTTTTGTAAAACTATTATTATTTAATTTTAAATAAATTGAATGAACGTTCAATTTATATTGTTTCAATAGAAAAAGTAATCATCTTTGAAACATCATTTATTAGCCACTAATACAGCTTATTATGAAAAGAATTGCGCTTAACTGTTTATTCCTGCTGCTGGCTTGTTGGAGCTTCGCACAGGATAACCCGGTAACCGGAATTGTCCGGTCAGCCGAAGGAACGCCTCTTGCAGGTGTTACTGTTCTTGATAAGTCTACCGGCAGGGGTACCAATACCACTTCCGAAGGAAGATTTTCCATTCAGGCAGCTTCCAATGCTGTTCTGGAGTTTTCCTTTATTGGCTACACCAGCCAGTCAATTGCTTTAAATGGCCGCCGTGAACTTTCTGTTCAGCTGGTTTTGAGCGATGGCACAGAACTCGGCGAAGTAGTAGTTACTACTGCGCTGGGTATTAAAAAGCAACAGAAAACATTGGGTTATGCGGTGCAGGAAGTAAGCGGAGAAACGATGGCCAAAACAAAAGTTCCTACTCCACTGGCAGCGCTGACTGGTAAAGTGGCCGGTTTGAATATAACGAATACCACAGACCTGTTCCGCAATCCGGGCATTTCTTTAAGAGGCCGTACTCCATTGATCGTGATCGATGGAATACCTGATCCGGATGCAGATCCCTATAAAATAAATGCGGATGATATTGAAAGTATATCTGTATTAAAAGGTCCGGCTGCAGGCGCACTGTATGGTGCACTTGGGGTTAATGGTGCCATCATGTATACGACTAAAAAAGGTAAGAAAGGAAAACTGACTGTTGAGTTTAACTCCTCCACTATGTTCCAGACCAGTTATACCGTAGTGCCGGAAGTACAAACCGTGTATGGAAATGGAGACCAGGGACGATATTCTTACTCAAATGGTTCCGGTGGTGGCGCAGAAGGCGGTGGTTGGATATGGGGACCTAAACTGGATCAACGTGATCCTTCTACACCGAGTGGCTTTTATGAAACAACCCAATACGATAGTCCGATTGATCCTGTAACCGGTCAACGTATTCCGACACCCTGGATATCAAGAGGAAAAAACAATATCAAAAACTTCTTCCGCACAGGCATTTTGTCTACTAACAGTATCTCCGCATCAGTTGGTACGGATAAAGGTTCTTTCCGGGTTTCCGCGAATCATATGTACCAGCATGGGGTAGTTCCCAATACCGGATTGAACAACAGTTCCTTCTCCATTGGTGGTACTTATCAATTGGCTCCCAAGCTCAGCATGGATGCAAAACTTACCTATAACAGGGAGTATTCTGATAACTATCCAACCGTTGGGTACGGTCCGCCCAACTATCTGTATAACCTGATTCTTTGGATCGGTCCGGATATTGATATCCGTGATCTCGAGAATTACTGGATGCCTGGCAGAGAAGGTTTGCAACAGCGTAATTACAATCTTTCCTGGTATAATAATCCGCATTTTATCGCCAATGAATTATTGAACGGGTATAAAAGAAACAACAGCTTTGGTCAGGCTACTTTTGATTACAAAATCACGAAGGACCTCTCCCTTAAGTTCAGAAACGGATTTAACCAATATTCAAGTGTAGCAGACACAAGAGAACCTTACAGTTATATCGCCTATAGTTATATTTCAAGAGGAAATTATTCATCTGAACAATCCAATTATCTTGATATTAATTCTGATCTGATTCTGAATTACAAGCACGATTTCGGAAATAATTTTGGTATCAATCTAACAGCAGGTGCAGCCAATGCCTATCGCCGCTTTGAATCAGTTTACACTAGTACTGATGGCTTAACCATACCAGAGTTTTATTCTCTTACGAATACCATCAATCCGTTGAAAGGTTCCAGTACCTTGAATGAAAGAAGAACGGGAAGTTTATATGGAATGATAGATGCGGAAGCGTTGGGATTTCTTTATCTGAATCTGACAGGACGGTACGATAAGACATCAACCCTGCCGATCAGGAATAATGGTTATTTTTATCCATCTGCGGGATTATCGGCTGTATTATCTGATAAGTTGAACCTGCCGGAAGCGATTTCTTTCCTGAAGCTGAGAACTTCCTGGGCAAAAGTGAATACCGGCTTTATTGATGCCAATAATCCTTATGCACACTTAACAACTTACCAGATTGGCCCGAAGTGGAATAACGTTCCCTCACTTGTTTGGCCAACTACATTTATTTCTCCCGATTTAGTACCTGCTACCGTGGAGTCTGCGGAATTTGGAGGCTTGATCGGGCTGTTTAAGAACAGAATCAACCTGGATGTTACTTATTTTACGAACCGTGATTACAACAACTTCATCAATGTTACCCAATCACAGGCAAGCGGTAATACCAGTGTACTCAAAAATGCCAATGTGTTTCAACGCCGGGGTTGGGAGTTTGTATTGAGTGGTTATCCGGTAAGGGGAAAAAATTTCAAATGGGAAACCACCTTTAACTTTTCAAAAGTGCATCGCTGGTTAAAAGATGCAACGGATAATCCGGATGGTTATATAGGTCAGATCAAAGAAGGACAGCGCATGGACCGTATATACATTACCGAGTCGCGCACACCAGATGGCCAGGCTATTTATAACAGCAATGGTATGCAGGCCTATACTCCATTCGGACAGTATTTTGGAGATCGTGATCCGGATTGGATTTATGGCTGGCAGAATAATTTCAGCTACAAGAATTGGAATCTCTCTTTTTCGGTGGATGGAAGAATTGGCGGATTGATTTATTCCACTACCAATCAGAAAATGTGGTGGGGTGGAACTGCCAAAGGAACTGTTACTCCTTTCAGAGATGACGCGAATGCCGGAAATAGCACTTATGTGGGACCAGGGGTGGTTGTAACCTCCGGGAATGTTGAATACGACAGTTATGGAAATATCATTTCTGATACGAGAAAATTTGCTCCCAATACTACC
Organism: Flavihumibacter sp.; assembly: GCA_025455285.1. GTDB lineage: Bacteria > Bacteroidota > Bacteroidia > Chitinophagales > Chitinophagaceae > Flavihumibacter. The sequence continues at coordinate 1,888 of JALOMU010000153.1, read as the reverse complement.
CCGGTTAACTATATCAGTTTCATGCAAACTACCAGTGGAGCTATGCTGAATAATTATTTCTACTACAGCGGAACCTATCTGAAAATGCGTGAACTGGTACTTACCTATCAATTGCCAGCGAAATTTATGAAGGGGGTATTTACTGGTGCTTCTGTTTCATTTATTGCCAACAATCTATTCATCCTGGCAAAAATTCCTAACGTGGATCCGGATGCGGAGAGAGATGACCTGCAAACACCTTCCATGAGAAGTATGGGTATCAATTTTAATGTTCGTTTCTGATCAGTAACCGAATTTTAAAAATTACAACAATGAACAAGACAATTCTTTTTTCTACGATAGCTGGTATACTGCTGTTCGCTTCCTGTAAGAAATACGAGGAATTCCAGGATAATCCGAATAATCCTACACAAGCAGATCCTTCCTTACTCCTACCTGCAATTGAGCGCACAGCCTTCTCCACCATTTCTGCTGATGCCGCCCTGGCGAGTCGTTACCTGGTTTATACACAGGGAGCCAGCAATACCCAATATTATGGCTGGCAGCGCAGTAGCATGGGGTATAATAATATTTCCCAGGTAATCAGAATGGAGCAGGAAGCTGCCAGAACCAACAAGCCGAACTATCGGTATATCGGTAAATTTCTTAAGTCTCATTTTATTCTCAATATGACGCAGACATTTGGCGATATTCCTTATAGCCAAATGATGCAGTCCATATTGAATGGGAATTTTTCTGACTCCAGTGCCATACGTCCGGCTTATGATAAGCAGGAGGATATTTACCGCGGAGTGCTGGATGAATTAAAAATAGCCAGTGATTCCTTAAACCCTGCAGGTGTTGCCATTGGAGGAGATTTGATATACAACGGTAATATAGACAAGTGGAAACGGCTTATTAATTCCTATACCTTACGGGTACTGATGAGTTTGTCGAAAAAAGAAAATAATACAGCGTTGAACATTAAGTCGCGGTTTAATGAAATTATTTCCAATCCGGCGAAGTATCCACTGATGACATCTAATGCAGATAATGGCCGATTGCCCTATTATGATATCACCGGCAATCAGTATCCGTATTTCAACAACAACTCCATGAAAACGGATTACTACCTGGATGTTTCTTTTGTTACGATGTTGCAGGACTTGAAGGATCCGAGGTTGTTTGTATTTGGGAAGCCAACACCATCCAGCAACGGTGCAGTAATGGATTTTGATTCCTATGATGGGCTTTCCGGAAGTGCGCCCCTGGCAGAGAATACAGCCAAGCGTGGTGCGGGGAATGCATCACAGATCAATGATCGGTATGCGTATACAGCTATCAATGAACCCAGCTTACTGTTTAGTTATGCAGAACTGCAATTTATTCTGGCTGAGGCGGTAGTAAGAGGTTGGATCAGCGGAAATGCATCCACCTATTATACAAATGGAATCAAGGCTTCCATGGAATTCTCCAACTACAACAATACCTATTCTGAGCAACTCATGAATGAGTATATTGCGAGTAGTGAAGTGGCATTGGAAGCAGGTCGGGAAATTGAACAGATCATCACGCAGAAATATATCAGCATGTTCATGAATACCGGATGGCAGCCCTTTTATGAGCAACGAAGAACAGGGTTTCCGCAATTTGATGTGTCAGGTGCAGGAATCTTAAATGGCGGACGTATTCCAAAAAGATGGATGTATCCCAATGATGAATTTGTAAACAATCGGGTAAATGTTGAGAATGCGATAAAGAACCAGTTTCCTGAGGGCGATGATATTAATGGAACCATTTGGATAGTACAATAAGTATGAGAAAGATTGTTTTAATGACGATAGCCTTGCTGGTGCTGACACTGGTGCAGGCTCAGAAAGCGCGTAAAGTTGTTTTTGTAATTGTGGAT
>JALOMU010000152.1 GCA_025455285.1 Flavihumibacter sp. | reverse complement strand
TCCCTGTTCTTTCACACATTCTTCCTGCATCGGTTCGCTTCCCATCAGATGTATACTACCAGTAAAGGTTGGGAGCGTATGTTTTACCTGATGACCTGGTTTACCCAGGGATCTTCCTACCTGGTTCCACGTGCTTATGGAGTAATGCATCGCATGCATCATGCTTACAGTGATACGGAAAAAGATCCGCACAGTCCGCACTTCTTTAAAGATGTTTGGGGCATGATGATGCATACCCGGAATATATACAACAGTTTTGTAACTCGTACCAATATGCCGGATGCAGAGTTTACCAGTTCCTATCTGCCGGTTTGGGAAAAGCTGGATCGTTTTGCGGATCATTGGCTAACCCGTTTAAGCTTTGGAGTAGCGTACACATTGATCTATGTGTATTTCGCACCCAGCTATTGGTGGTTCCTGTTGTTGCCTATCCATTACCTGATGGGGCCTGTACAAGGCGCTATCGTAAATTGGTGCGGTCACAAGTATGGTTATGCGAATTATAAAAATGGTGATCATTCAAAAAATTCAGAACCCTGGGGTATCTTTTTACTGGGAGAACTGTTTCAGAACAATCACCATAAGGATGGAGAGAACCCCAATTTTGCCCGCAAATGGTTTGAACTCGATCCTACTTTCTACGTGATGCGGTTTATGAACTTTATTGGTATCATTAAATTGAAATCTGCTGTAATTGAACCTGGTCATCCCCACCATCATCATTAATACATTTATCATTCAATAAAAAATGCCGGGTCTCTTTTGAAGACCCGGCATTTTTTATTGAATGATAAACTTATCTATTCTTCGTTTGCACCTGCGTGTTACGTTTTAATTTATCCTTGAACACTTTTTCAAATTTCTCCAGTTTGGGGCGTATTACAAAGTAACAATAGGGTTGTGATCCGTTGTTGAGGTAATAATTCTGGTGATAGTCTTCAGCTACGTAGAAGGCTTTGAATGAAGTTATTTCGGTTACAATAGGCTTATCCCAGGCACCACTTTTTTCCAGTTGCTCTTTGTAATAAATCGCTTTCTTTTTCTGCTCATCGTTGTGGTAGAAAATGGCACTCCGATACTGCGGTCCTACATCATTCCCCTGCTTGTTTGGTGTAGTAGGGTCATGAGTTTGCCAAAATACTTCCAGCAATTCATCAAAACTGATCATGGAGGGGTCAAATACCACCTGGATTACTTCTGCATGGCCGGTATTCTTTTCTGAAACCTGCTCATAAGTAGGGTTGGCTACATGTCCACCGGAGTACCCGGAAGATACTTTGAGTACTCCCTGTAATTGCTGGAATACTGCTTCCACACACCAGAAACAACCGGCACCAAGGGTAGCGGTGTCTGTTACCTGCTGGTAACCGGCATACACAACATCGTTGCTCATAGATCTGTTCGGGTTTTCTTTCTGCGCACAACTGCTGCTTAGCAGTAGGTAGCAAGACAGTAAGGAAAACGTTGTAAAAAGTTTCAAATGCGACATTTTAGTTCAACACAATTGCACCTGCAAGTTACAACCACAAGTGCTGTCAGGGTATGGATAAAACGTTAAATTACCTCAAAGACAACGAGGAGGGCCAGTCCAGCTGCAAGCAGCCAAAAGAAAGGCAGGGCGGAAAACACGATCAGTCCGGTTGCCAATAAGGCAATACTTGCCCAGAAAGGCCAGCCCAACATTCTTTCCTTCAGGTATATCGCAAGTGGTGGAACCAGGATTCCAAGAATAATCAGCAAAACCTGGCTGGCATCGGCCTCATCTACCATGCCACGCCGGAGGTCTTTCTTATAGTTACGAAAAACCGATTTGGCTGCTTTAAAGCGTGCTTTGCGTTCTTTACGGTCAAGCGATCTGAACGCCTCCAGTTCCTTTTTTAGATCAGGGGCTAAAGAGGTAGCGGCCATCTCATTAGCTTCCGAAAAGGAGGGATGGGCTGCAGAAAGGGGTTGTACGAATAGAGGTGTCATGCTGATTAAAAGCATGAAAACAGCTGATTTCCAATACATAAAACAGAATTGATGGTATGAAAATAGGACTTTTAGCATATACTCTTATCTTTGCGCGCTATGACACAGGAACAATTGAAATCATTACGGGAACGGGTTACTGTTCTAAGGAGGTTTCTTTGACGTCGCTAACCGCGAAGCAAAGATCCAGCAGGATAAACAACTGACCCTGGCTCCTGGTTTTTGGGATGATAACCAGCGGGCCACTGCCATTTTAAAAGAAATCAAAGTTCACGAATACTGGCTCGAACTGTTTCATTCTGTTGAAACAGCAGTAGAAGATTTTGCCGTTTTGTTCGAATTCTGGAAAGCTGGTGAGGCTTCAGAAGAAGAAGCACGGGAAACCTACGACAAAGCACTTGAAAACATTGAAGAGGCAGAATTTAAGAGTACGCTAAATCAGCCCGAGGACGAACTGCCGGCTGTGGTTCAGATCAACAGTGGAGCCGGTGGAACTGAAAGCCAGGACTGGGCACAGATCCTTTCCCGCATGTACAGGATGTATGGTGAAAAGCAGGGTTGGGCAGTAACCGAGCTAGACTGGCAGGATGGAGACGGTGCCGGCATTAAAAGTGCCACTTTCCAGTTTGACGGACCATTCGCATATGGTTTTCTCAAAGGAGAAAGCGGCGTTCATCGCCTGGTTCGAATATCGCCTTTTGATTCCAACGCGCGCCGCCATACTTCTTTTGCTTCCGTTTTTGTTTACCCGCTGGTAGATGATACCATAGAAATTGAGGTGAAGGATAGCGAAGTGAAAATGGAAACTGCCCGAAGCGGTGGTGCCGGTGGACAGAATGTAAACAAGGTGGAAACTAAAGTAATGCTGACACACATCCCAACTGGTATTGTAGTAATCTGTCAAACGGAAAGAACCCAGTTGGGCAACCGGGAGAAAGCCATGCAGATGCTGAAAAGCCGTTTGTATGAAGAAGAATTGAGAAGGAGAGAAGAAGCCAAAAATTCTACTAATGCCAGCAAGAAAAAAATTGAATGGGGCAGCCAGATCAGGAGTTATGTATTCCATCCGTATAAAATGATTAAAGATCACCGGACAGATTATGAAGTCGGAAATGTGCAGCCAGTAATGGACGGAGAACTGGATGGATTCATTAAGGCTTACCTGATGAGTCAGAAAGAAGAAGAACCTGCCAGCTAACACAAAAACACATACTATGAGTATTGGAACTTTCTCTTATCCATTACCTGTGAACGAGCCCGTATTAAATTATGCGCCCGGTTCACAGGAAAAGCTTCGCCAGAAAAAAGTGCTGGAGGAGCTCAAGAAAAAAGAAGCAGATATTCCCATGTATATTGGCGGAAGAGCGGTTCGTACCGGTAACAAGGTGGCGATCCATCCTCCTCATGAAAGAGCTCATGTGCTTGGCTATTTCCACCAGGGAGATAAAAAGCATGTGCAGCAGGCCATTGATGCCGCACTCAAAGCGAAAGCTTCCTGGGAAGCGATGAGTTGGGAAAACCGTGCTGCTATCTTTTTGAAAGCGGCCGATTTGATTGCTACCAAATACCGTCCCTACCTGAATGGTACTACCATGCTGGGACAAAGTAAAAATATTTACCAGGCGGAGATTGACAGTGCCTGCGAGATCATCGATTTCCTGCGCTTCAATGTTCATTTTTTGAGTGAGATATACAAGCAACAGCCTATCAGTTCTCCGGGTACCCATAACCGTTTGGAATGGCGCCCTCTGGAAGGATTTGTTCTGGCGATTACTCCATTTAACTTTACAGCTATTGGTGGTAACCTGCCAACATCTGCTGCGATGTGCGGAAATACCGTGGTATGGAAACCTGCCAACACACAGGTGTATTCTGCTCAGATGTTCATGAAAATTCTGATGGAAGCCGGTTTGCCTGATGGAGTTATCAATCTGATTTATGTAGATGGACCAACACTCGGAGAAGCATGTTTCCAACACCGCGATTTTGCAGGTGTACATTTCACCGGATCAACCGGTGTTTTTAATCAGATCTGGACAACGGTTGGAGCCAATATCAATAAGTATAGAACCTATCCGCGTATCGTTGGTGAAACTGGCGGCAAAGATTTTGTACTGGCGCATCGTTCTGCGGATCCCGATGTGGTGGCAACTGCCCTGGCAAGAGGGGCTTTTGAATTCCAGGGACAAAAATGTTCTGCAGCTTCAAGGGCGTACCTGCCATCCAATATTGCAGATGCAGTAAAGCGTAAACTAATTGCGCAGATAGAAAGCATGAAAATGGGTGGCGTGGAAGATTTCAGCAATTTCATCAATGCAGTAATCGACGAGAAGAGCTATGATAAGCTGAAAAAATATATTGATAACGCGAAGAAAGACCGGAAAGCAAAAATCCTGGTGGGTGGCAACTGCGACAAACGTAAAGGATTTTTTATTGAGCCAACCGTTATTGAAGTACGCGATCCGAAATATGTTACCATGTGTGAGGAACTGTTTGGACCGGTACTTACAATTTATACCTATGATGCAGACCAATTTGAGAAGGCGTTGACCCTGGTTGATACAACATCAGAATATGCATTAACCGGTTCTATTATTGCGCAGGACAGAGCTGCGGTTGAATTGGCAGTGAACCGGTTGAGAAATGCTGCAGGTAATTTTTACATCAATGATAAACCAACTGGTGCGGTTGTTGGGCAACAACCCTTTGGTGGTGCCCGGGCAAGCGGAACCAATGATAAAGCCGGTTCCATGCTGAACCTCTATCGTTGGTTAAGTGCAAGAACTATCAAGGAAACGTTTAATCCGCCTACAGATTATCGATATCCTTTTTTACAGGAAAGTTGAGTTTATTGATATTAAATTGATCCGGCTGCTGTTACAGGCAGCCGGTTTTTTTTAACGGGGTTGAAGCCTTATTTTAGCATAAAATTGAGCGAGTGAAAACCATACTCAGTGAAGAGCAGATCCATTTAACAGTAAAAAGACTGAGTCATCAGATTTTGGAGAACTGTCCGGACTTGGGCAAAGCCTGTATCATCGGGATCCAACCCAGAGGCAAATGGTTGAGCGACAGGATCATTCGTGAAATCAGGTTGATATCACCGGCTTCTTCTGTTGCGTATGGTATTCTGGATATAACCTTTTACCGGGATGATGTTCGCAATGAGTTGCGCCTCGCCAATGAAACAGATATTCCTTTTTCCATTGAAGATAAACAGGTGATCCTGGTGGATGATGTATTGTATACTGGTCGTACGATCCGTGCTGCCCTGGATGCACTCCTGGATTTCGGTCGCCCTGCCAAAGTGGAACTCTGCGTTCTGATCGATCGGAGGTTTAGTCGCGAGCTGCCCATCCAGCCCGATTATGTAGGCAAATCCATAGACTCCATTATTACCGAAAGAGTCAAAGTTGGCTGGAAGGAAAATGAAGGAAAGGATGAAGTGGTATTACTCTAACAATTAACTTTGCACCCTAATGCAACTAAGTACAAAACATCTGCTGGG
>JALOMU010000001.1 GCA_025455285.1 Flavihumibacter sp. | reverse complement strand
CTGGGTACATCGGAAGAAGTAGCTGAGCTGGCGCTCTGGCTGAGTTCGGATAAAGCTTCTTTCGTAACGGGATCTTATTATGCGGTAGACGGAGGATATCTTGCACAATAATATGATCCGTTATCTCGCATTGGGTGATTCTTACACGATTGGTGAGCAGGTGTTGCTTACCGAATCTTTTCCCTATCAGTTGGTTCAACTGGCAAGGCGGCAGGGGATTGCCCTGGCTGCTCCGGAAATTATTGCCCGAACGGGTTGGACTACCGATGAATTGCAGGCAGCGATGGAAACCTATCAATTTCAGCCACCCTATGAGTTTGTCAGCCTGCTCATAGGGGTAAACAATCAATACCGGGGACGTACAACCGAAGAATACGCGCTTCAGTTTAAGCAACTGCTGGATCAGGCAATTGTATTGGCAGGAGGAATCAGCCAGCGCGTGGTGGTATTATCCATTCCCGACTGGGGAGTTACTCCTTTTGCTGCAGATCGTAACCGGGAGGAAATTGCTGCAGCCATCAATTGTTTTAATGAAATCAACCAACAGCTTGCCAGTGAGCAGGCTGTTGGTTATATCGATATAACTCCAGGTACCCGGGAGGCTGCTACCGACAGCAGCTTACTTGCCGCCGATGCACTTCATCCTTCCCCTAAAGAATACCGGCGTTGGGCAGAAAGACTGCTTTCTTATCTCTCCCAGAAATAAGGTGGTTCAATACCGAGCGCCCGCAGGTAAACATATCCTTGTCCGCGGTGATGAATTTCATTATCAATCAGGTAAAGAATAGTGCTCAGGTTGGTTCCTTCGTATTGCCCGAATGCCATTTCCACTTTAGCAAATCTGGCAGGATCTATATCCGGCCATTTGGCATCCATCTCTTCCGTTACTTCATCCCAAAAATCCAGGAGTTCTTCTTTGGTTTTGGGACGCTTTGCACCACCGGTGTGATCAACTGCCGGCCAGGTTCCGGTTGCCACTCCTTCAATAGCAGGAACGGCAAGGGTAGCCATCTCCATTACCAGTTCAAAGAAAGGGCGCATACCTCCTACTGAAAATTCAAACAATTCTTTTTCAGGGAAAGCCAGGATTGCCTTTCTGGTCAGGCGACGATGTCCCTGCCAGTGCTCCAGGAATTCGGTGGCTGATAGGATCTCCGTTTTGACAGGATGGTTCATTGTTGCATTCATGGTAAAATTATTTTAGTGATAAAGCAAAGTAAAGAGGATGTAGTGACAGCCCTATGTCAGGAGGAAGTAAAGAAAGTGAAACCTCAGACGTCAGAAGTGAAAAACCGTGAAAGATGAAAGGTGAAAAGTGAAAAAGGCAGCTGGAGGGCTGCCTTTTTTGATTTTGTCGGGACGACTGGATTCGAACCAGCGACCTCTTGCACCCCATGCAAACGCGCTACCGGGCTGCGCTACGTCCCGAAGATTACAACTGCTTAACGCTCAGCGTTTTTCAATTGCGGGGTTGCAAAAGTACACCAAAATTTGATTTCACAAAAATGAAATAACAATGCTAATTTCGCAGCATTCTACGCTGATGAAACACTTATTAGAACAGGTTGTAATCAACGATCCCCGCTCTCCATTTAACGGTTCCCGACAAGATATTCTCATCCAGGATGGACAAATCACTGCTATTGGTCAAAGCCTTGATGTTGAAGATGCTCAACGAATAAAGATAGATGGACTGGTCGTGAGTCCGGGTTGGGTAGATCCTTTCGCCCACTTTAATGATCCGGGATCAGAACATAAAGAAACACTGGAATCTGGCGCTGCTGCAGCTTCCGCCGGAGGTTTTACCCGGGTTTTCGTAGTGCCAAATACAAAACCGGCCATCGATGCGAAAACGCAGGTAGAATATATTATGGCAAAATCTGCCGGCCTTCCGGTGCAGGTTCTGCCCCTCGGAGCCATTACCAAAGGAACAGAAGGCAAGGAATTGGCTGAAATGTATGATATGCAGGCAAGTGGTGCTATTGCTTTCAGCGATGGTCTTAAACCTGTACAATTATCCGGCCTGCTGGTTAAGGCCCTGCAGTATGTAAAGGCATTTGGCGGACTGATAATCCAGATCCCGGATGATACCAGTCTGGCTCCGCACGGGCTGATGAATGAAGGAATTATATCCACCCAATTGGGACTTCCCGGTAAACCAATGATGGCAGAAGAACTGATGGTAGCCAGAGATATCAAACTGGCCCGCTATACCGGAAGTCGCCTTCATTTTACAGCAGTAAGTTCACCTAAATCACTTGAATACATCCGAAGAGCCAAAGAAGGCGGACTGGATATCACCTGTTCCATCACGCCTTATCATCTTATGTTTTGCGATGAAGACCTTATGCACTATGATACCAACCTGAAAGTGAACCCTCCCCTGCGCACCGCAGCTGATCGGGATGCTTTGAGAAAAGCGGTACTGGATGGCTCGATTGATTGCATCGCCACGCATCACCAGCCACATGATTACGATGCCAAGATTCTTGAATTCGAATACGCAAAGTTTGGCATGATTGGGCTTGAATCTGCCTATAGTGTTGTAAAAAAGGCATTGCCAGAAATGAAAGAGGAACAACTGGTGAAGCTGTTCTCCCTGAATGCAAGAACTATCTTCAGCTTGCCTGAGGCAATCATTAAAGAAGGAACCTGTGCAGATCTTACACTTTTCCAACCGGATCAGGAGTATGAATTTTCAAAGGAGCTGATCCGGTCCAAGTGCAGTAACAGTCCTTTTATTGGCCAACATTTCAAAGGAAAGGTAGTCGGAACCATCCTGGGTACTAAAATCAGTCTCAACAATTGAAAACGATCTACCCTTCTGCCCTGCTGACAGGAACCCTGCTCGGCCTTTTGTTTTCAGGCATCCTGTTTTTCAGCTGGAAGCAGGGAATTGATTTCATGGTAAGTTTTCATAAGTATTATGCATTGCTGCCGCTTGTTTTTCTATCGGTATTGGGAGCCGCCTATTTTATAGAACAAAAACAAAACTGGAATATAGATTGGAAATTAATCATCCGGTTTGCGTTTGTCAGCTATATCATTTTTGAAATCTTTTACGCCATGGCGAATTACCTCCTGTTTGACATAGTTGATCCGTCGGCTTATCTTCGCATGGTTGACACGCTAAACCAGGAAGACGTGCAGCGCTTGAAAGAAGCAAATGCGCCGGAAGAAAAAATAAAAGAGCTGATCAAAATGGGTGAATATGCCAAACAGCCAATTACCTGGATACAGCGACTGGTTGCGATCGGACAAAACCTTATTCTGGATTTCATAAAATCTGTACTGGTCGGCTTTATAATTAAACAGGTAAAACGCTAAAGATATTACATGGATCTTTCAATTGTGATACCCTTACTCAATGAAGAGGAGTCCCTTCCGGAACTAACGGACTGGATTAAACGCGTCATGATTGAAAATGGTTTCAGTTATGAAATCCTGTATATAGATGATGGGAGTACAGATCGTTCCTGGGAGATCATTACAAGGTTACAGAAAGAAGATCCCGAACATATCAAAGGCATCAAGTTTCAACGTAATTATGGTAAATCGGCCGCGCTGAACGAAGGCTTCAAAGCAGCAAAGGGCGATGTGATCATCACCATGGATGCGGATTTGCAGGACTCTCCGGATGAAATTCCAGGTCTGCGAAACATGATTTTGAATGAGCATTATGACCTGGTGAGCGGTTGGAAAAAAATCCGGTACGATAATACACTCACTAAAAATCTGCCCTCCAAATTATTTAATGCGGCCACCCGAAAGGTTTCTGGCATTTACCTGCATGATTTCAATTGTGGATTAAAAGCCTACCGGAAAAAAGTGGTGAAAAGCATTGAAGTGTATGGCGAGATGCATCGTTATATTCCTGTTATCGCCAAATGGTCGGGGTTCCGGAAAATCGGAGAAAAAGTAGTAGAACACCGTGCCCGTAAATACGGCGTTACCAAATTTGGACTCAGCCGCTTTATAAATGGTTTCCTGGATCTTGCTTCTATCACGTTTGTGGGCAAGTACGGTAAAAGGCCTATGCATTTCTTTGGATCCTGGGGTAGCCTGAGTTTTGCAATCGGATTAGTTTCCATTATTTATTTACTGGTTGCGAAAATCATGAACCCGGAAGTAAGTCTGAGTAACCGGCCTGCTTTTTATATCGGACTAACGGCGATGATCATTGGCTCTCAATTGTTTCTTGCCGGATTCCTGGGAGAACTCATTTCCAGAAACTCTCCCGGTAGAAACCATTACCTGGTAGAAGAAAAAATCGGATTGGATTAATCGGCGTAAATGGCCTTGCACATTGTCATACTCGGACCGGCGCATCCATTCAGGGGAGGTGGTATTACCACCTTTAATGAACGATTGGCCAGAGGTCTGCAGGAAGCTGGGCATCGGGTGGAAATTCTCAACTTTACCGTGCAATATCCGGCATTTTTATTCCCGGGAAAATCGCAAACAACGGAAGAGGCAGCTCCTTCAGATCTTACCATTGAGCAACGGCTGCATTCCATGAATCCTCTTAATTGGTGGACCACCGGTGAATACCTCCGAAAGAAAAAGCCTGATCTCGTGCTGGTCCGCTACTGGCTTCCTTTTATGGGGCCGGCATTTGGAACTGTGTTAAGAAGGGTTCGTAAAAATCATTCCACAAAAATCATTGCGCTTACAGATAATGTGCAACCGCATGAAAAACGTTTGGGTGATCAACTCTTTACCCGCTATTTTCTGCCTGCCTGCGATGCTTTTATTACCATGAGTAAAAAAGTGGAGCAGGATCTCCGGGCATTTGTCGATGACAAACCTATTCTCCAGGTTCGACATCCGTTGTATGATAATTTTGGCTCCCCTGTTGAGAAGGATAGTGCAAGAAAACGATTAAACATTCCATCTGAAAGTAAAGTCCTTCTTTTCTTTGGATTCATCCGGGCCTATAAGGGACTTGACCTGCTCCTTAAAGCCTTGCCATTGATTCGAGAACAAAATATTCTGTTGCTGGTGGCAGGTGAATTCTACGAAGATCCGGCTGCTTACCACAAACTAATTAAAGAACTTGGAATTGAAACGAAGGTAAAGCTGATGGACGATTTTATTCCGTCTGACCAGGTTCGGTACTATTTCAGTGCGGCAGACCTGGTAGTTCAGCCCTACCGAAATGCAACACAAAGCGGCGTAACGCCACTGGCTTATCATTTTGAAAAACCCATGGTGGTTACAAAGGTGGGTGGATTGCCCGATTATGTGGAGAATGAGGTAACCGGCCTCCTTGCTGAACCGGAACCAGCTTCACTGGCCCAGGCAATCAACCGGTTTTTTGAATTTGGAGAAGACAGGTTTAGCGCGCAAATTCGTGAGAAGAAAAAAGAACTCAGCTGGCCCGTATTTATTGAACAGTTGCTACAGCTGTTTTACAGAATAAAACAATGATACTATGATAAATATAATCCACGAATCTATTGAAGCTTCGATCCAGGTGAAGCAATCGATTTTATTGGATGAAGCGTTTCTGCAACGGATCGAGGAGGCGGTAAATTACATACTTGATGCTTTTCAATCGGGAAAGCGCATTTATTTCTGTGGTAATGGAGGCAGCGCTGCTGATGCTCAACACCTGGCTGCAGAATTCAGTGGACGTTTTTATAAAAACAGAAAAGCGCTTCCGGCAGAAGCATTGCATTGCAATACTTCTTATCTCACTGCTGTTGCCAACGATTTTGGCTACGATGAAATTTACGCACGGATAGTTGAAGGTATACTTGAACCAGGCGATGTATTGATTGGGTTATCTACATCCGGCAATTCACCCAATATTGTAAAAGCGTTTGAATCGGCAAGGCTACACTCCATTACCACGATTGGATTTACCGGAAGCAAGGGAGGAAAACTGGCAGGATTAAGCGATCTTTTATTTAATGTACCTTCTGATGACACACCCAGAATTCAGGAAAGTCATATTATGGTGGGACATATCATTTGCCAATTAGTAGAAGCAAAATTTTTCGCCTGATGGATTGGTTGAAGCCGGATAAAACCTGGACGCTGTTTCTGGATCGGGATGGTGTAATTAATTACGAGAAAGTAAATGATTACATCTACAACCCGGGTGAATTTAAGTTTTACGAAGGCGTACCGGAAGCCATGCATATTTTTCGTCAGCTATTTGGTAGGATCATCCTGGTAACCAACCAGCGCGGGATTGAAAAAGGCCTGATGACTGTCGAAGATTTGCAAGACATTCACCGGTATATGCAGGAGGAGCTGACAAAAGTTGACGGCTTTATTGACGCCATATTTTACTGCAGTTCGCTGGATGATCAGCATCCCAATCGCAAGCCGCAGCCGGGAATGGCTTACCAGGCCCGGGAAAAGTATCCAGAGATAGATTTTAACAAGGCTGTCATGGTGGGAAATAACCTGAGTGATATGTATTTCGGAAGGAATTCAGGTATGAAAACAGTTTATGTACAGACGACCCATCCGGATCTCCCGCTCCCCCACCCTGCGGTAGACCTCGCGTGTAAGGACCTGTTAAATTTTGCGAAGTTGCTGGAGCCGGCATTAAAATGGTAACTTAGACGGGTCTGAGAAATATGAAAAAACTGATATTTATAGCTGTATTGGCATTTGTTAGTGTTCAGCTAAACGCACAACGTACATTTTCTGAAAACGAACTGAAACTACTTCAGTCAAGAGAAGATAGTCTGCGCATTCAGGCAGATAGTATGATCAATGCCCTGTATCCGGGTAAACGTTTTCTAAGCGATAGCATTTTTGTTCGCATGCTGGTTCGTGCATTGAGAATACCACATTCTTTTCAATATTCATTTGACTCACTTCAGACCATTTCAAGATTGTATGCGCCGGATAGTAGTTTCCGGATTTTCACCTGGCAGTTGAAAAAGGATGAATATTTCTATTATCAGAAAGGAGCGATTCAAATGCGGACAAAAGATGGATCACTCCGGCTTTTTCCACTTTTTGATGCCTCCATGTTCACCAGTAATCCACTGGATTCTGTTCGCAGCAGAAATAACTGGATAGGTGCCATATATTACAAAGTGATTCAGAAAACCTGGAATGGTAAAAACTACTATACATTGCTTGGCTTTGACGGGTTCACAGTGGGCAGTAATCGAAAATGGATGGAAGTGCTGACTTTTGATGAGTCCACTGGTGAACCCAGGTTTGGCGGACCATTTTTTAGAATAAAACACGATACCGCCAAGGCTGAACAGGTACTAAACAGATTTGTAATTGAGTATAAAAAAGAAGCCAGTACCACGTTCAATTACAATCCTGAAATGGATATGGTAATTGTCGATCACCTGATCTCGGAAACCCAGGAACCCCATCGGCCAGAGACCTATATTCCCGACGGTGATTTTGAGGGGTTCCAATGGAAAAATGGGATTTGGGTCCATGTTCCCAAGGTATTCACCGAAGTGCCTGATGAATTCAAACGAATCGATCCATTGTTAGGTAATGCACCTGCAGAGGATGCCATTCGGGATAAGGATGGCACCATCAATGAAAAAAAGCTGGAAGAACGCTCAAGGAAAAACATAGAAAAAGCGGCCGAGAAAGAGAAACCCAAACCGAAGAAACCGGGTGGCGGACAATAACAGCAAAATACCGTTCAGGCAACTACTGCTGCAGTATAGCAATACTGCTATTAATATTCTTTTTCCACTGATTCTTTTCCCTTACATGACCCGAACACTCGGTCCGGAGGGATACGGAATTATTGGTTTTTATGAATCACTGATGTCAGTAGTAATGGTTCTTTCCGCTTTTGGAGTTCAGTACTACGGATTGCGTTTACTAAGTAAAACAGCAATTGGAGACGCCCGCGAAGCCAATTCCGTATTGCATTTGATCCTTATTAACCTGGTAATGGCGTTTTTGGGTGTTGTTTGTTATTCTATCTATTTATTTTTCAAACCCGCATTTATTGGATCAGGTACCATTGCATTTTTATATGGTTTTATTATGCTGCAATACATGTTACACATGGATTGGTATTTTCAATCACAGGAGCGTTTTCAATTATTACTTACGAGAACCCTGATCGCGCGCTTGCTGGTTCTAAGTGCATCTTTAATTTTTGTTAGACAACCATCAGATCTAATATATTATATCATCATTTCCGCTTGTAATTATTTGTTTATATCCAGCGTTGCGGTTTATAATATACGAGACCTGTTACCTTATTGGAAATGGGACTACGCCTTATTTAAAAAGCTATTGAGAGCACTTGCTCCTTTCGCTGTGTTGGGTGTTTTGGGGTCAGTGTATTTTGCGTTTGATACGATTATCCTTGCCCGAATTGGACAACTGAAGGAACTTGGGTACTATACCGTTGCTGCCAAAATTGTACGGATAGGAATTAATGTTTTTTCTGGTGCTTCTGTTGTTTTCTTTGTTAAGCTTTTCCGCTCATCAGTAGATAAAAGGCTACAGTCGGATAGCTTACTCACTACCATTCACCTGAGTTATCCGATTGGTGCCATTCTGTTCTTTTTTGCTGAAGCTGTCATTTTTTTTGTTTCAGGAGTTGAATATCAACCATCCATTCATTTGCTTCGTATTTTCTCCCTATTATGGCTGGTCGTTCCTTTTCATGATTTTTTCGTGCTACAGGTACTGGTATTAAATCACAAGGAAAAATGGGTTTTGTTTATCTACCTGGCTGCCACCATTGTTTCGTTCTTACTGAACCTTTTTCTGATACCGATCTGGTTCAGTACCGGTGCTGCATGGGCCATAGTCATTTCAGAAACCCTGGTACTTATTTTGGGTATTTATCTTTCCAGGAATTATTTTTTTATCAATAAACAGCAATGGTTGGAAATTGCGGGAGTGCTGTTCGTTTTTCCAATAACATATGGAGTTTTTAAACTAACGAATCAGTTTGTCAGTTCTCCATTGCTAAACATCATTGCAGGAACAGGTATCACACTGGCTCTACATATTCTGCTCCAGCTAACAGCATTTAAAAGCCGTATCTGGAAGATGGGTTGGATGGCATTGAAAGCAAGAATAAATCGGGGAAGGCCGGCTGATTAATCGTCCAGTTTAAGAACAGCCAGGAAAGCTTCCTGTGGTACTTCCACTGCACCGATTTGACGCATCCGTTTTTTACCTTCTTTCTGCTTTTCCAGAAGTTTACGTTTACGGCTGATATCACCACCATAACATTTGGCAGTAACATCTTTTCGCATTGCGCTGATATTTTCGCGCGCCACAATTTTGGCTCCTATAGCAGCCTGAATCGCAATCAGAAATTGCTGGCGGGGTAATAATTCTTTAAGTTTTTCACAAAGCTTGCGACCGAAATCATTGGCTCTGCCCCGGTGAATCAATGCACTCAACGCATCCACTCTTTCGGCATTGAGCAGAATATCCATTTTTACGATATCCGCTTCCCTGTAGCCGATAGGATGATAGTCAAAGGAGGCGTAACCTCTTGTCTGGCTTTTCAGCTTATCGTAAAAATCAAAAACGATCTCAGTTAGCGGCATTTCAAAAATCAGTTCCACACGTGTCTGGGTAAGGTAACTCTGATTGATCAGGATGCCTCTCTTGCCGAGGCAGAGTGTCATTATATTACCTATATACTCAGGTTTGGTAATGATCTGTGCTTTAATAAAGGGCTCCTCAATCCGGTCGATCCGGCTTGGATCCGGCATTTCGGTTGGGTTGTTGACAATAACCTTTTCTCCTTTACTGGTATATGCAATAAAACTTACGTTTGGTACAGTGGTGATTACTGTTTGATTGAACTCTCTTTCCAATCGCTCCTGGATAATCTCCATGTGCAGCATCCCAAGGAATCCACAACGGAAACCAAATCCAAGGGCCTGGGATGTTTCCAGTTCGTAAGTAAGGGCAGCATCATTAAGCTGAAGTTTATCCATACACTCCCGCAGTTCTTCAAACTGGTCTGTTTCTACAGGGAAAATACCGGCGAATACCATAGGCTTAACCTCTTCAAACCCCCTGATTTGCTCTGGAGTTGGGTTATTCGCCAGTGTAATGGTATCACCCACTTTAACTTCTTTGGCATTTTTAATACCTGTAATGATATAACCTACATCTCCCGCGGAAACTTCTTTTCGCTCGGTCATTTTGAGTTTCAGAATTCCGATTTCATCAGCGAAATATTCCTGGCTGGTTGAAACAAATTTAACCTTATCGCCCTTGCGGATAGTGCCATTCAGAATCCGGTAATACACAATTATGCCGCGGAAGCTGTTAAAAACACTGTCAAAAATCAATGCCTGTAAGGGGGCCTCCGGATCACCCTTAGGAGCCGGGATCTTTTTTACAATTGCTTCCAGCACTTTATCCACCCCCAGTCCAGTTCGGCCACTGGCCAATAAAATCTCTTCCGGCTTGCAACCGATTAACTCCACAATTTGATCTTTAACCTCTTCGATCATGGCGCCATCCATATCAATTTTATTGATAACAGGAATGATTTCGAGATCGTTTTCAATGGCCAGGTACAGATTACTGATGGTTTGTGCCTGGATTCCCTGGGTAGCATCTACCAACAGCAAAGCTCCTTCACATGCGGCAAGTGCGCGACTCACTTCATAACTGAAGTCAACATGACCAGGAGTGTCAATCAGATTCAATACATAGTCCTGATTATCAGTATGTTTATAGTTGATCTGGATAGCGTGGCTCTTGATTGTGATCCCTTTTTCCCTTTCCAGGTCCATATCATCCAATACCTGGTCCATCATATCCCGTTCACTGATGGTATTGGTGGATTGTAAAAGACGATCTGCCAGGGTACTCTTTCCGTGGTCAATATGCGCGATGATGCAAAAATTCCGGATATTCTTCATGTATTCAACTGAATAAGGGGGCAAAATTAGCGAAAAGCAGGCAGATACCAGCGTTCGGTAGAGGCTTTCGGCAAACAATTTGGAGATGTATAAAAATCGGTTAGTTTCGCTGAAAATTGACCCAACATATGGAGCTTACCCAACAATTTGAACAGGCCGTTGCGGATAGTAAGAATCTGTCTGAAAGACCGAGTAATGAAACCCTGCTTCAATTATATTCTCTGTATAAACAAGCAACCGAAGGCGATGTGAATGGAGATGCTCCCAATATGTTTGATTTTGTTGCAAAAGCAAAATATGAAGCATGGTCATCTCTACAGGGAAAATCAAAGGAAGATGCCCAGCGTGAGTATATTGAGCTTGTTCGAAAACTTAAGTCCTGATAAGCTTATTAATCGCTCCAGTGAGGTGTTCACCTCTATAGATTTCCTGCTGAAGCGAAAGGATATTTTTTCTAACGTGTTGATAGGATATTTCGTCGATGGAGGGAAGCAACTCCGGGAGTTCTTCCAAACTATTAATCAACCACCCTATTCCCATTGACCTGATAAATTCAGCTGATCCACCAAAATCGGGGCCAATTACCGGCATTCCAGCGAGGATATAAAGGGATAGTTTATGGGGGAATATATATTGCTGATAATTGCCTATGGCGCCAGATGGTCCATTTGCACCTTCTCCATCCCAAATTAACCCGAAACTTCCATTGATAACTGATGGAAGTCCGTAGGGATTATATACTCCATGATAATGAATTCGGGTGTTATCCAAACAGCCTTTTGGTGGATCTTCTCCATACAGATGGTAGTTAATGCATTCAGACTGCGGAAGGTGGACAAGGAAACCACTTTTAGACAAATTTCCTGCAAAGCAAATGGATGGTTGGAGAACTCTATTCTCTTGGTATGGTGTAGCCAGGAAATCGAAGGGTCCAAGCCGTGCAATTTTTGCCGTTCTGGCTTCAGAAAGATTTTCCAGCAACCATCTCTCCATAGTACCACCATGAACAACAAAATGAGTGCATAGTTTTAATAATTTAAGTTCTTTTTTCAGTAATTGCTGATTGTCTGTTTTAAGTCCATCAATATCAGAAAGAATTACTAGTAGATTTACTTTCTTTTTGGCCAGTAAGTACAGCAGTATCCTAAACATGCGCGGATAAACTGGAAATTGAAAAGCGACCAGTGAATTAGACTTAATCTTCCACACCCATGATGCCATCGCGATTAAACGAATCATGAAATTAATAGGTTTAAACCTTTCGGGTAGTCGGATTGGAATATACCCATCCTTTTTTAAGATAGATTCAATATCCTTGTTTCCTACCCCTCCGTGATGAAATTCATGTGGGTAATAGACTTCGAAAAAATATTTTTCAGATTCAGTTAATTTCAACTCGATTTAATGATTTTTGGAGTCATACAAATATATACATGAATGTAGGAATCCAGGAAGTTGAACACGTCGAAAACCTTTATCCTCTAATTCGTTTATTCGATACAGGGGATAATCGAATTTTCCTTTTTGTTCCACGTACTACCTATCTTCAGGTAGAGGAAATGCTATCTGGCGAAATACATCGCTATCACTGGATTTTACAAGAAGAAGGTGAATCAACCTGGGCTTATTGTAACAGAATATTCCGGACAGTTCAACAGGAAGAGATCTCTCTTTTGTATTTAAATACCATTTCGAAACACCATCTGTTTTTTGCATTTCTTGTTTTTCGGTTATCCTGTCAAGTCATACTTACGGTCCATGATGTGAATTGCCTGTTCAGACCGACTTTCTCACTTCGTCCTAGATTATTGATGCAGTATATTGGGAAAAAAGCGTTGACAGGCGTTGTTAAGGAGTTTAATACGATTTCATCGACTGTTGAACCCGCCCTGCAACTGGCTGCCGGAGCTAATAAAAAAGTATGGGTAATTCCAGGTGGTTTATTTGAGGAAACAACTGCTGAAGAAACGGCTCCAGCTTCTTCAGCCATGGATATTATCCATATTGTGGTGCCGGGAACATTAGATGCCAAACGAAGGAATTATGAAGCTGTATTTGAGCTGCTCAACCAGGTAAAAAAAATGCCAATAAGAATGACATTACTTGGTGGTGGATCGGATGAAGTGGCCGATCTTATCCGAAACAGTGCATCGGAGTTTAGCAACCAACTTGTTTTCTACAAGGAAGCAACTATTCCACAGGCTGAATTTGATAAGGTAATGAAACAGGCTCATTTAATATGGATGCCTTTGGCAATTCATACCAGAATTTGTGGCTCTATTCCGGAAATTTATGGTAAAACAAAATCCTCGGGAATAATTTTTGATATTGTTAAGTATGCGAGGCCGTTTTTGTATCCTGCTGAATTAAGCATACCTGACTTGTTGAAAAGTTCTGGAATTGGATATTCCAGCCTTGATGAGCTGAAAGTTATTCTGGCGGACTTGGTTAAGAAGCCGGAAATCTTACTGGAACTCCTCCAATCAGCAAAAAAAAATTCAACACATTTTACCATTGAAAAAATCAGGAAGGCAAATTACCCACTTTTTGAAACTATGGATTCGATCTAACCAGGATCTTTCATTTCTTCTATCAAACTTTCTTCATCCCAACCCTTTTGCTGACCGATATCCGAAGCATGTGTATCAGTTTGAATAATTCGTTCCAATTCATCAATAAATTCTCTCGATATATTGATGTATTGTTTTGGATCACGGATCGAGGAAAGTTTTTTCATAGCCAGTTCGTCGTATCGAAGGAAAGTTTGAGCAGCTCTGGTGGCGGTATATGTTCTTCGACCCATTAATCGGAGTGTATCTATTCCCATTCGCAGCGAGCTATCCAGATTTTCCCGGTAGATGTGAAGCATTCCCGCATTCATCTGGTCGTAAGCATCTGTACGGTCAGCAGCTCTTACCATCATTTGCAGGTTAGGGAAATGTTTTTTGATGGTTTCGATCATTTCCAGTCTTTTTTCAGCATCCCCGATGGTAATCAAAATAATCTTTGCATCTGCTGCGCCTGCTGCATGTAACAAATCATGACGGGACGCATCTCCATAATATACGTTGAATCCGAATTTGCGGAGAAAATCAACTCTGTCAGAGTCGATATCCAATACCGTGCATCCAATTCCATTGGCCCTTAGAAATCGACCCACTGTATTCCCAAAATGGCCAAAACCTGCAATGATAACCGGATTTTTTTCATGAATGGTATCCGGGGTTTTTTCAATTGCTTGTTTGGTGCCAACTCTGGGCTGAATAATTCGTTCAAATAAGAGGAAAAGTATGGGTGTAAGCGCCATACTTAAAGCAACAGCCGCCATAATCAGATCTGTAATTTCATTGCTGATAAGTTGTTCCTGTCTTGAAAAGGAGAGCAATACAAAAGCAAATTCTCCTACCTGGCATAGTCCCAATGAAAAGAGTAGATTCTGATCTGTACCTAAACGAAAGAATCGACCCAGCAGGAATAAAACGAGACCCTTTACTATCATTAGTCCCAATACAATTCCCAGTAATAAAACAGGAAGATTCGTCAGCAATTGAAAATTGATACTGGCCCCTATAGCAATGAAAAACAGACCCAGTAACATTCCTTTAAAGGGTTCGATGTCGCTTTCCAATTCATGCCGGTATTCCGAATCGGCCAGCACCACCCCCGCCAGAAAGGTTCCAAGGGCCGGACTTAATCCAACCTGTGTCATTAACAAGGTTATGCCAATTACCAGTAAGAGCGCAGTGGCAGTGAATACTTCTCTAACCCTGGCGGCCGCTACCATGCGTAAAAGGGGGCGCACCAGTTTCCGGCCTGCGAAAATGATAAAAATAACGGCACCCAATACCAGCAGGGTCTGGATCCAGGCGGGTTGATGATCGATCCACGCAGAAGATTGGTGAGCTCCGTTACTATTGTTTTCAGGTCCTGATCCCAGGAGAGGCAGTATTGCCAGCATGGGAATAACAGCGATATCCTGAAACAATAAAACAGAGAAGCTGCTTTGGCCGGCTTCTGATTTCATCAGGCCTTTTTCCTGTAGTGTTTGTAATACGATGGCAGTTGAACTGGGTGCAACAATCATCCCTATTGCAAGTGCTATTTTCCAATCGTAACCCATTGTCATGGCCAATACCATTACTATGGCCATGGTACATAGAACCTGTAAGCCACCTAATCCCAGGATGGGTTTTCTCATTTTCCAGAGTAATCTTGGCTCCAGTTCAAGCCCAATTACAAAAAGCATTAATACCACACCGAATTCAGCTGCATGCATCACATCCGTACTATCTCCAACCAGGTTAAGAAATGCAGGTCCGATCAGCATACCCGCCACCAGGTAGCCCAGGACAGAGCCAAGGCCGGCTTTTTTAGCCAATGGAACCAACATTACAGCTGCTGTTAAATAAACAAGAGCCTGGTATAGAAAGGAACTTTGATCCATTAATCAGATTTGTAAAGTGTTAAATGAAACAGGTTCTTCGGCCAGAAATTGGAGTAGAAGCTGCCGATAATTAATTGCTTCCGTATGAATCATTTCAGGATCCAGCCTGTGAGTTCCGTAAATCACATACGGATTCCGGTAGGTCATATTGCAAAGGCGGGCTGATTGTTCAAACGGGTAACAGAATTCCTCCACTGTGCGGCGGTTTTTTCCCTGTGGCTGATAGGCTTCAAAACTACCTCCGCAGGTTATGATATTCATCCATATTTTGCCACTAAGTGCAGTTCCTTTTTTACCATAGGCCCACCCATGTTCAAGAACCAGTTCCATCCAGTGTTTGAGTAAGGCTGGTGCGCTATACCAATAAAATGGAAATTGAAACAGGATGATATCATGTTCCAGTAACAGTTTTTTTTCTTTATGAACATCAATCAGGAAATCAGGATAGGTTTCGTATAGATCGTGGAAAGTAATTGCTTCATTTCGGGGAATCTGCTTAAGAAACTCCCGATGCACCCTTGATTTTTCCAGTACCGGATGCGCAAAAAGCAGTAAAATTCTGGCCATACCTGAATTTACTGAAATAGTAGTAATTGAATAGAATAGGTTATTCCCAGAACTTAACGGGATAGGTATTGCAAATGGCACTATGCTGATCATCCTTCAGCTGGAGCTGGTTTAACTGCTCTGCAGAAAGATTGGTTTCCAGAGATGGGAAAACAATCCGTTCTTCAAATCGAACATGTTGTTCCAGCTGATCAGCAAGGTCTCCGATAAGGCGATGTGTAACATTAGCCTGATCAAGATGGGTCATGGCAGTTCGCCAAAGTTCATGATCACGCAGGATGGTATCTGCGTAATTATTTCCTTCCGGATAAGTTCTCAAGGCTGGAATAAGACTGCGCTCTTCCTGTTCAAAATGCGGTTTAATTTCCTGTTGCCAGCACTTCAGCAGAAAATCAGCCATTACGGATATGGATGCCTGTTTACTGACTCCTTTTCGAATCAATAAACAGGTCATTAAGGAAGATTTGTGTTGCCTTGACAATGGCTGCAGGCTAACCGCTCTTTGCATATCTTATTTTTTTAGTGCCTTGATAATGGCTGTGAATTCTGCCGCCACAAGGGATGCGCCACCCACCAGGCCGCCATCCACATCAGGCTGGGAGAAGATTTCTACAGCATTTGCTGCTTTCACACTACCTCCATACAGAATGGATATTTCATTCGCCACATCCTCACCGTATTGTTTACTTAACACCTGCCGGATATGTGCGTGCATTTCCTGTGCCTGATCAGAGCTGGCTGTTTTTCCGGTACCAATTGCCCAGATCGGTTCATAGGCAATTACAACATTTTTCAATTGACTGGCCTCCAGGTGAAAAAGGCTTTCTTTTAACTGAACTTCCACATACTGGTTCTGCTCTCCTGCCTCACGCACTGATAACGGTTCTCCACAACAAAAAATTGGCTCAATCTCCTGTTCCAATAATAAATTTAGTTTTTCAGCTAATTGCTGATTGGATTCATTGAAATATTCCCTGCGTTCACTATGCCCGATCACACAAAATGGAATTCCAATGGAATGAAGCATTTCGGCTGCAATTTCACCGGTATAGGCACCCGATTTTTTATGGTGACAGTTTTGCGCTGATATTAAAAAGTTCTGCTCATTGGCTACCGCACTTTTAGCCATGATGAGATATGGAAACGGAACAGCAAAAACCACCTGCTGCGCATTTGTTAATTCAATTTTTTCATGTAAAATTTCATCCAGTAATTTTTCACCCTGTTGGTAGGTAAGATTCATTTTCCAGTTGGCCGCTGCGATTTGTTTTCTCATTCTTTCAAACTGATTTAAAAATTATCGTAAATATATCTAAGGATATTCTGTTCTCTCGGACTAATTGTGAAATTTTTCCATTTCTTCCAATTCTCCAGGTCTCTCAGCGCCCTGGAAAATTCATACCTGCGGATACCCTCAGCTCCCCAGGAAAAGTGAGGAATGTACTTAGGAAGAAGGCCATTCCCAAATACACTGGAACAAATACCCACAACGGTACCGGTATTGAAGGAGGTGTTGATGGCAGCGCGACTATAATCGCCCATAATGAGTCCGCATTTCGTACCTACTGCAGCCTTTCCTCCTTCACTGGCTGGAGAATAAACAAGAATAGGTCCCGCACTGTTTTTAACATTCGATGCGGAAGTGCCGGCGCCCAGGTTACACCACTCTCCTATCACAGCATCACCAAGATACCCATCATGTGCTTTATTGGAATAACCCATGAGTACGGCGTTTTTGATTTCTCCACCTGCAATGCAATGTGGACCAATGGTAGTGCCCCCATAGATTCGCGTTCCCATTTTGACGATGGCATGTTCACCAATAGCAACTGGACCACGAATACAGGTTCCTTCCATAATTTCGGCATTCCTGCCAATATAAACGGGACCTTCTTTTACATTGATGATACAACCTTCCATTTGTGCACCTTCTTCCAGAAATACCGGGAAGTTCCCGATTATTTGATTGCTGCCGGAAACTGGTTGAGAAATTCTGCCCTTTGTTACCAGCTCAACATCTTCGTGGATGGCTCGGTCATTTATTCTGAATATATCCCAGGGGAATTTTATGGCAAGTAATTCACCATCATATGGAATAGTATCTCTAACCTTTATCCGATGAAGTCCGGTAACATCTTCCGCATTAAAGTGGAGTGCAATCGCACCCGCATCAGCGTGGATCAAAGCCTGACCACTTTGCAACTGTTGAACGGCTGCAACCAATTCAGGGGTGGGAAGTATGTTGGCATGAAGTAATAAATAATCACCTTGCTCCAGGTTGGAGTCAATAATCCTGGATCGATCCGATTCCTTGTAGTCGCCTTCCCATTTGTCAAAGGAGGCAAGCTGCAATGCTTTTTCCCATTTTTCCCGGATAGTGAGAATACCCAGGCGGATATCCTGAAGGTGACGGGTTAGATGAAACGGGTAAAGGTTTTCTGGTTGACAATATTCTGCAGAAAAAATAATGCATTGCATGCATTAAAGATAATAAATAAAAAAGCCGGCACTTGCCGGCTTCCTGATTATTTCTTTGCGTACTTCTTTTTGAATTTGTCGATACGTCCAGCTGTATCCAGCATCACGTTCTTACCAGTGAAGAAAGGATGGGAGGTGTTGGAAATTTCAAGTTTGATCAGCGGATACTCGTTTCCGTCTTCCCACTGAATGGTTTCTTTTGAAGAAGCAGTTGATTTGCTCAGAAAAGCAAAACCATTACTCATGTCTTTGAACACTACAAAGCGATAATTCTGCGGATGGATACCTTGTTTCATAATTTCTATTTTTAAGGCCGTACGGATTTTGCCGTACTGTTTTAATTTTTTGGAACTGCAAAATTAGAACTTTCCGATGGATTTTGAGCAGTGTACTCAAAAAAAGATTCTAATTATAAACGACTGAAAATCAGCTTTTCATATTGATATACTGCAGGGGGATCGGCAGGTTCCAGGTTTTGCTCGCCTGAATGACGGCCTGCAGGTCATCGATCTTTTTGCCCGTTACCCGAACGATATCATCCATAATGGCAGCCTGCACTTTAAGACTACTGTCTTTGATCAGCTTCACGATCTTCTTGGCATCTTCCTGCTTGAGTCCATTCCTGACAGGAATCTCTTTTTTCCAGTTTTTTCCGCTTTGATAGCCTTCCTTGGCGTCGAAATCGTAAATATTAGCGTCG
>JALOMU010000151.1 GCA_025455285.1 Flavihumibacter sp. | reverse complement strand
CTACCTGCTGCTTCCACACCAATAAAATTAGTGGAGATGGTAAAGTCGGGGGAACGAAGTGCACCATAAATTCCCAACGCCGTTTTCCTGCTGCTGGCCATACCTTCCCGGAGACCGATAAACTGGTATTGATCAGTAAAGACCGGATCACCCAGTGTGGTTCTGGTACCAAATGCCAAACCATCCGATTTCCAGCCATCCAGGTCAGCTCCAATAAAATTACCCAACACCTGATATCCGGAATCAGCAGGAGCTGCAGGTTGCTGGTTATTCGTTTGCAGCAGCAAGTTAGCAGAACCCGATTCCCGCAATTGCTGGTGTGCCCATTGCCTTACCTGTTCCTGGATTTTTTGCAGGGCTTCGAGGGTTTCAATTTTTGATGCCTGGTTAACAGGTTGGGGACTGAACCGGGTGCCTTCCATCACACCGAAAAAGGAATAATAATCTTTTGCTGAAATCGGATCAAACTTATGATCATGACAGCGTGCACAACTGATAGTGAGTCCCAGGAAAGCCTTGCCGGTTACATCAATCATGTTATCGATTCGATCTGCTTCATCTTTTCGGATATCAACCGGACTGTGGGAGCCCTCCGCCATCGTTAGAAAAGTAGTTCCGAGGATGGATTCGTTTTCATTACCCGGACCAACTCTTGGTTTTGGCAATAAATCACCTGCCAGTTGTTCCCGAACCAGTTGATCATACGGAATATCTGCATTAAAAGCGCGGATGAGGTAATCGCGATAGCGCCAGGCATCCTGGATAGGATAATCAAATTCATGTCCGCGCGTTTCCGCATAACGGGCAATATCCATCCAATGGCGAGCCCATCTTTCTCCGAAACGGGGGGACTGCAAAAAATAATCAACCATTTTCACATAAGCAGCTTCGTTAGGTTCAGTCAAAAAGAACTGCCGTTCTTTTTCAGTTGGTGGCAATCCGGTTAAGAGAAAGGATACCCTGCGCAGGAGTGATTCGGGGTTTGCGCGTGGAGCGGATTTGATGCCACGTTCGTCCAGTTCCTGCTGAATGAAAAAATCAACTGCATTCTTTTTATATTTTTTTTCAAGTAAAGCACTGTCAGGGGGAATAAATGCCCAGTGGGGATCATACTTCGCGCCCTGGTCGATCCACTTCTCCAGGATCGCCATTTCCTGTTGGGTAAGTTTCAGGTTGGATTCGGGCGTTGGCATTACCTGGTCCGGGTCTTTGTGATAAATGCGTTCCACCACCATGCTGTTGGCAGCATGACCCGGATCAATCGCACGACCGCCATTCTTTAATAAAGCAGTAGCACCTTCATAGGTATCGAGCCGGAGATTGGCTTTCCGGCTGCTTTCATCCGGACCGTGGCATAAATAACATTTTTGAACGAGGATGGGCCGTACATGGTAATTGAAATCAACAGTATCCGGAATACTGGCAGTGGCATCAGAACCACATCTGCTGAACAGAGCAATAGAGATGATCAATCCTGCTACTATCCATGTTGATTTTTGCTGAAAAAACCGGAGGCCCATACTACAAATCGTTAGGCTCCTAATTTAACCAATCCTTGTGGAGCTTCCGAATTCTGTCTATATAAACCCGGCTGTTTTACGCATAGTGGAGAAAAATTTCCGCATTTTGGAGAATTTCCGCGTTACAAACTAAGCCTACGATCCCGGGCTGTAGTTTTCCACTCGCCTGAAATTTTACCCTCCTCCACAGTGAATGCTTTTTCATATAGTGCTACGGTGGGACAAATATGCCATGGCAGACCAACTAATACATCTCCAACCTGAAACGCATCTGTTTCTGTCGTAGTAAAGAAAAAATGTTCTTCACTGTGACCAACAGGTGTGAGTCCGGCTGCATTCAACCAATGCACTCGTTTATCCAGGCTGTTTTCAGATGCAATAGATTTATGCCCAAGATCGGTGGTAATACGATTACTGTCTGGCCTGGAGACTACCCTGCTTAACACAACCGCCGCTGGTATAAAAGGGGTATCAGACAATTTTTCGGAATAAGATTGATCCCAGTACACAAAAGTACCCGGACTACAAACCAGGTCGGGATAGCTGGCAAGGATTGGAAAGCTGGGCATCCCCCCGGCAATGATTTCAACATTCTTGCAGCCACGCTCCTGTAAAATAGATTTCATTTTCCATACGGGTGCAAAAGCAGCTTCCACCCGTTGTTTTCTTACCTGAAGGTCTGGATCGGTAATATGTCCGTCGTAAGCATGTAATCCTTTTACGGTTATCCCTTCCCGTTGGTAAAGAGAAAGGAATAAATCCACAGCAGAATCATCCGGTTTCATTCCGGTGCGATGCATCCCTACATCCAGATCAAGGTATACGGAGATGGACAACCGAAGTGCATTTGCTTTCTCCAAAAGCATCTCGGCGCTTGTTCCATTATCAATCAGGCAGGAAAACCGGGTATCAGGGTAAACCTGCATAAGCTTCAGGAATCGATCGATTTTTGGTCCGACCGGCTGGTATGCCAATAACACATCTGGTGCTGCCTGAATGGCCAGCATTTCTGCTTCAGCGATCGTTGAACATTTGAATTGTTGAATACCGGCTTGCAGCAGGAGTTGTGTCAGATCCGGCGACTTATGGGTTTTTGCATGGGGTCTTAACCGCTTAACATCTCCCACCATCCGGATAGCCGAAGCGATATTCTGTTTCACCCGGTCAGGGTAAACAACCAGAGCCGGAGAATCAAGCGTTTCCATGCCTTCAAATAAAAACCAAGAGGGATCCTGCTTCATATCCAGAAAGATAAGCCATAGCCAACGCTCCAGTTCAATTATCGAAAAAATTAAAAAATAATAGTCTAGTTATTTGGTAGGATTAAAATAATTACTAGTTTTACAATCTCTATAGGACTAATAGACTATTACCACTTATTTTGAGACGATTTGCATTTTATGCTTGAGAATGTCACAATTATACATTATCAGGACTTGCCACTTATTGTCATTTTTTAACCACCAGAAACCATGAACAAGATTTTCATTACACTGCTGTTTATCATTTCGGGCTTTACAGTCACGGCACAAAGCCGGTTAACCGGAACCATTAAAGATGAAAAAGGGCAGCCTGTGGAAGCCGCCACCATCAAAATCAAAAACACTACCCGATCTACCGTGGCGGATGCAAAAGGCCAATTTACATTAACCGGATTACCCTCCCTGCCATTTACACTTCAAATCAGTTCTGCCGGTTATGCTCCTGCAGAAGTGCCGTTAAGCCAACTGAAAGATTCCTCCATAACCATCATCTTACTGGAGAATTCACAGCTGTCGGATGTAGTTATTACCTCCCGCCGTCGGGTAGAGTCGGCTCAGGAAGTACCCATCCCAATTTCAGTATTAGGAGGCGCACAGGTAGAAGATGCCGGTGCCTTTAATGTAAACCGGTTAAAAGAACTGGTACCAACAGTACAATTGTATTCTTCCAATCCACGTAACACCACCTTAAACATAAGAGGTATTGGATCCACTTTTGGATTAACCAATGATGGCATTGATCCGGGTGTAGGCTTTTATGTAGATGGTGTGTATTATGCAAGGCCGGCCGCTACCACGCTGGACTTTATCGATATCGAACAAATAGAAGTGTTAAGAGGTCCGCAGGGTACCTTATTCGGAAAAAATACAACTGCCGGTGCCTTTAATATTACTACTAAAGCACCAAAATTTAAACCTGGTGCAAACTTTGAAGTCAGCTATGGGAACTATGGTTTTGTTCAGGCAAAAGCATCGGTAACCGGAGGCATTACCAAAAAATTAGCCGGCCGCATTTCCTTCTCCGGAACCCAGCGGAATGGGCTGCTGGAAAATGTTTCAACCGGAAAGCCAGTAAACGACCTGAACAACATTGGTGTTCGCGGACAATTGTTATACACGCCATCCGACAAAGTAAAAATTACTTTTATAGGTGATGTTACAGATCAAAAACCGGAAGGCTATGCGCAGGTAGTAGCCGGTGTGGTTCAGACCCAGCGTGCAGGATATCGTCAGTTCGATAGTATCATTGCAGACCTGGGTTATCGACTTCCCTCCCGCAATCCCTTTGACCGGATCGTAGATCATAATACCACCTGGAAATCAGGCAACCAGTTGGGTGGTCTCTCAGTAAATGTCGATGCCAAAATCGGTGGCGGCACCCTTACCTCCACTACCGCCTGGCGCTACTGGAACTGGGATCCTTCTAATGACCGCGACTTCACCGGATTACCTGTATTGACACTCTCCCAGGCCACTTCCAAACACCAGCAATGGACACAGGAAATCCGCTATGCGGGGGATTTTTCTTCCAGGTTGAGTGGTGTTGCAGGAATCTTCCTCATCGGTCAGGATTTAAAAACAGACCCTTTCCATATTGAAGAATCAGGGGCTGCACAGTGGCGCTTTTCTCAAAGCAGTACCAGCAATTTATGGCGTACACCCGGACTCTTTGAAGGATATGGTATCCGAACCCGTTCCCGGCTGGAAACTTTTGGGGCCGCGGCTTTCGGTCAGTTAGACTGGGCGATCACAGAAAAGCTGCATGTATTACCGGGTATTCGCTATAACTATGATCGTAAAAAAGTTGACTTTGACCGGCAAACCTATGGTGGATTGCAGACAGAAGACCCGGCCTTGCTGGCGCTAAAAAGAGCCGTGTATACCGATCAGGCATTCAGCGCCGATGTGGATGAGAGTAATATATCCGGACAACTAACGGTGTCGTATAAGGTAAGAAGTGATATCAATGCATTTGCTACTTATTCGTTGAGTTACAAACCGGTTGGTATCAACCTGGGTGGATTACCTACCGCCAATGGAGAAGTACTGATTGAACTGGCCAGGATCAAACCGGAAAATGTTACGCATTATGAAGTAGGATTGAAAACCTCCCCCAGCCGGAATTTTATATTTAATATCGTAGCACACCAGACCGATATAAAAGATTATCAGACGCAGGTACAAACTGCTGAAGTGGGTGTAAATCGTGGTTATCTTGCCAATGCGGAAAAAGTAAGAGTGTGGGGAATTGAATCAGATGCGAATTACAAGATCAATGACCATCTGACCTTGTATGCTAATCTCGCTTTCACTGAAGGCAAGTATCTCTCCTTTACCAATGCACCAGTTCCTCTGGAAGAAACCGGCGCTTCTACTTCTTTTAAAAATGTTTCCAACGGCGACCTTCCGGGGATCTCCAAATGGGCAGGATCTATCGGCGGTGAAATACAATCCGCGCTAAAAAAAGCATTCAATAAAGAAGGGCGTTATTTCCTGGCAATCGACAACTATTTCCGTTCAAGTTTCTCTTCGAGTCCCTCCCCTTCAAAGTTTCTAAACGTACCCGGTTATGCGCTTTTTAATGGAAGAGTTGGTTATCGTTCCAGAGAAGGAATCAGTATTTTCCTCTGGGGCAGAAATCTGCTGAACAAAAATTATTTTGAGCAATTGCTGCCTGCTGCGGGCAATGCAGGGCACTATGCTGCCGTATTGGGAGATC
>JALOMU010000150.1 GCA_025455285.1 Flavihumibacter sp. | reverse complement strand
TGATAAACAAAATGCGCGAGTTCCCATATCACATAGCCATAGACAAACCAATACCAGGTAAAAGGCACAGTAAACAGGGCCTTATCTTCCAGCCATCCGATCACCAGGAAAGTCATACCAATGGCGATAAATCTTCCCAGGAAGGCATTCAATACATAGGAAAAGAAGGGAATCTTATAAGAAATGACACTGAACTTTTTGTAGAAAATTCCTCTTACTAATTCCAGGATCAGAATGATAGGAATGACAGGAGAAATAAAAGCAGCAATGCCTTCAAAGGTTCTGAGTTTGCTGTAATCTCCCTCAGCAATCAGTTGAATCAGTGCATCAAAACCAAAAAAGGAACGGAATTGTTCCCAAACAGCAAGCAGGAAGTCCATCATGGAGTAAACAGGTTATCTCCCCAATTTACTCCAAGTTTTTGAACCTTCCTAGATCCGGAATTATTTAAAAAGTCGCGGATCAAAGAGGCAATGCGGTCCAGCGAAATAATTGCCTACAAAGGCTTTACGCTGAAATTCCGGAATGGAAACCGGTTCGTTTTCAACTGCTTCCGTTTCCTGAACAGCAGGATTAACAGTTGCGGTTGTTTTTTTTGCAGCCGGATAGGCTACATACATTTTCTTCCAGGAGGGCATAGGTAATGACTGGTTCTTCATACACTTCATTTTCGTTACTAAATCGACCAGCGGGCACAAAAAATGCCTGCTAGATGCAGGCAATCGTTTTATTTAATGAATACAAAGATACATAACTAATTGAATATTGCCCATTAGTTCCAGTAATTTAACAATTTGGCAAAATTCATGATCTGAATATCAATGAATTGCTTTTAGTCTACGAATTCCTTAAATGCTGAATCAAGTTGGAAGGTTTTAACACCGGAGCTGAGCAGCGTTGCTGCCTGGACTTTCATTTTTTCCTTTGCTTCCGCTGAATTCGGAATCCGATGATTCAGTACACCCACCACCAGGATTCCCTGCTTTTCGGCCCATGCCACATCCGCTTTGGAAATTTGAGAGGAAAACAGGTAATAATGTGCGGGATTGAAATCCGGTCGCTGTTGATATTCCTCCAGTTGTTTGCGGGTACAACTCAGTTTGACCTTCCCCCTGAAAAATTCAGTTGATTCATCCGTCCCGATTATAAGAGCAGATTCCCGAAGCTTGTATTGGTCGAGCAGGTTTAATACCCGCTGAAAAACTGCTTCGTCAAAACCCTCGATTTTATTATCAATCATCACCATCATCTTATCCTTACAATGCTGAAGCACTTCTTCGAATTGCATGACACGGGTACCGGCGTTTGAACGAAGTTTTTGTATAGATGACCAATTCATGGAAGTCACCTGGCTGTCGACATCAAAATAGCGTTTAAAATTGCGGTCGTGCTGGGTGATCAGAACACTGTCTGCAGTGATGCGCAGGTCAATTTCTACCATCCAGTATTGTTGTTCAATTGCTTTTTGTAAAGCTGGCAAACTGTTTTCCGGACTGCTCTCATCCACTACACCTCCCCTATGGGCAATCAGTCGGTTGGATTGCGAATAAAGGGTGCTGCCCACAAACAGGCTAATGGCTAATAACCAGAATTTCATTTTTAGTTGCTTTGCCTGAAGATATTACATTAATTCCCCTTTCCTCCTTTAAAAATATTTCCAATTTCGCGACCGATTTTCTGGATCTTTTCAATCCCTTTATTGAGAGTTTCCGGATTAATGTCTTCGTATTCCTCAAATTTATGGTCGGTATCAAACTGACTTGGATATACCATCAGTTTAGAGTTGGAGCTAAAATATTTATCCAGCTTTATAAGTAAATTGTCAAAAACAGGATCATAAGATATAGATCCTTTTCTCCCTGAGAAAAAGACAATCATGTCCTCTGCCTGGATTGATCTGGACAAAACCAGAAAGTCTTCCCAATCGTTAAACTGATTAAAATTCACTGTTCCGGTTTTGGATTTTTGCAGGTAGTGATTGATATCCCGCTGAGACCTGGCATTGGAGTAACATAAAACAGGGATAGATAATTCTTTAGACAGGCGCATAATGATATCAAAGCATGTATAGAACCCTTTTTCCATTTCCACCAACGGTGGACAAAACATCAAAACCCTTTTATGTGTGATCAGTACTTTTTGAATATTTGAAATCATGATATTCCTATCCAATCCGGATAAGATATTCTCTGTAGTTTCCCCAAAGAATTTTTCCAGCAGTGTGTTTTTTTCCGGCCAGTTCAGGATTACAACACTTGCCATAATCTCTTTAGAAGTACGGATGATACCACTGTTTACATTGTGATCAATAGAGGCAATCACATTCAGATTCGTATCAGTAGCAGCAGCAATCTGGTAGGATTTTTCCAGTTTTTTTCGTGCAATCGCCAGGTTGTTCTCCGCCTCTTCATTGTTAGGCACAACAGACAAAACGGTAATGGGATGAGGTGATTTTTTATCCTTGAACAGTATTGCCAACTCCAGCATGGATTCAATCTTTTCAGGCTCTTCAATAGGTAGCAGGATATGTTCAGTATCAATCAGGCTATCCTTATCTGTTTCCATTACCGCATCCTCGTCCATAACCAGTTTTTTAGCAGCATTTTCCGTTGCAAAGGAGGCAACCAAGCAAGTAATAAGAATAAGTATAATAGTACCGTTTAGAATATTTTCGTCGAGAATTCCTTCTCTGAATCCGACGAGAATAATTGCAAGGGTGGCTGCAGCGTGTGCAGAACTTAATCCAAAAATAAGCTGCCGCTCTGCAGTTTTATACTTAAACAATAATTGTGAAATATAGGCTGCCAGCCATTTTCCAAACAAAGCCGTAATTGTTAATACGGCAGCCACAAACAGTGCTGTATAGCCATTAAATACAACTCGTACATCCACCAGCATACCTACACTGATCAGGAAGAAAGGAATAAATATGGCATTGCCGATGAATTCAATCCGGTTCATCAGTGCTGAAGAATGAGGAATCAGTTTGTTTAAAGCCAATCCGGCAACGAAGGCACCAATAATGGGCTCCACCCCTGCTACTTCAGCCAGGAAGGCGGCAAAGAATACCACTGATAAAACAAAAATATAATGGGATGTCTTTTCACTTTCCAATTTGCGAAAAAACCAACGGGCTATTCTTGGAATCAGGAAGAACATGATAGCTGAGAAGATCGCCAGGGAAGTGCCGAGCCGGATCCAGAATTCCTGGTTAAGGCTTCCTTTGTTAGCTCCCATGATTACAGCTAAAATAATCAGCACTGCCGTATCCGTTAAGATCGTACCACCAACAGCAATCGCAACTGCAGATTGTTTGGAAATTCCAAAACGTGTAACGATCGGATAAGCAACCAGGGTATGAGTTGCAAACATACTGGCAGTAAGAAAACTGGCATTGGCATCATAACCAAGTATATACAGACAAACAGGATAACCAATTGAAAGAGGAATAAAAAACGTTAATGCCCCAAAAATAAAACTCCGGTTTTTATGCTTTTTAAATTCGTTCAGATCGAGTTCCAGTCCGGCTATGAACATGATATACAGTAACCCGATGGTTGAGAACAAATCGATGGCTGAATTTTTTGCGAGGATGTTTAACCCATACGGACCTATCACCACGCCTGAAATAATCAATCCAATTATACCAGGTATATTGAGTTTACGAAGCAGAATGGGTGAAAGCAGGATGATAAGCAGGATAAGTGAAAAAATCAGCACCGGATTACTCAATGGTCTGTGAAATTCCTCCAGTAATTCTCTCCAGAATGTTTCCTGCATAAATAAGCACAATTATTCCCCAAACATACCTAAAAAACGATAGCCAACTCCCGACTCGGTATGGATGTAAACCGGTTCGTTTGGGTTAGGTTCCAGTTTCTTTCGTAACTGGGCGATGAAAACCCTCAGGTATTGGGCCTGGTTGATGAATCCTGGTCCCCATACGGTTCTGAGTAAAAAGGCATGCGTTAAGACCTTTCCTTCATTTTTTGCCAGTAATAATAAAAGATTGTACTCCGTGGTGGTTAGCTTTACCAACTCTCCATCGCGTTTCACTGTGCGGTCATCCAGGCTGATTTCCAAACCGGAAAATTTAAGGACTGGCTGGTAATCATCTAAAACCACCGAACGAAGTGCCGCTCTGATCCGAGCCAGTAATTCTCCGGTTCTGAATGGTTTCGACAGGTAGTCATTAGCTCCTGCATCCAATGCCCGGATAATCTCTTCTTCGGCTTTCAAAACACTGATGATGATGATTGGATTGGTATACCAGGATCGTAATGTTGCAAGTACTTCCTGTCCGGCCATATCCGGCAAACCAAGATCCAGCAGGATCAGATCCGGTGGATGATTTTCTGCCATTACCAATCCATCCTTTCCCTTTTTAGCCAACTGAACCAGGTAATTATTCGATTGCAAGGTAATTTCCAGCATCGTTCTCAATGCAGGCTCATCCTCAATTACAAGTATACGAACCTTATTCATTTGCCGACATATTTACTGCTGCTACGGCAGGTAACTTAATAATAAACAACGCACCTCCCAAAGAACTGTCAGAAAGTACAACCTCCCCTCCCATTGCCTCTGTAAATCCCTTTACAATTGAAAGTCCCAATCCTGTTCCGGTTCCTTTGGTTCCGGTAATCCGATAAAACCGATCAAATACTTTTTGCTGTTCTTCCATCGGAAAACCGGGACCACTATCTTCCACGCTGCACTCCAGCCAACTATTCTGATGAGAACAAGACAAAACAATCTTCGCTTGCTCCGGTGTATAAATAACAGCATTTGAAAGCAGGTTAAATAAAATCTGTTCCAGCATTCCCTTATCCAACTGAATAAAGGGTAAATCTTTTGCAAGCCTCAATTCAATTCGTTTATTGGTTCCCGTTTCCTGTACTTTTTTAACCAACCCATAAAATAGTTCATACAAATCTATCCAGTCCGGTTTTGGTTTTAATTGTCCGGATTGAATCCTCGACATGTTCAACAGATTTTCTACCTGGAGATTGAGTCGTTCCGCAGCATTACTGATCTCCTGCAACAGAATGGATTTGTTTTCCGGACTCAGTGTATCCTTATTATCCAGGAGGTTATCAGCAGCACCTATGATAGTAGCGATTGGTGTTCTTAATTCATGTGAAAGTGAATTCAAAATTGTATTATACAAATGAACTTCTCTGCCTTTTTCTGCTCTTTGCCTTGCCAGCAATTCTACCTGCCGGATTCTATACGTTAACACTGCATTAATCAGCACAATTATAAAATACATCAGCAGCAATACCAGGTCTTCCGGGTTGGTGACAACATAGGTAAAGCGGGGAGGAATAAACAAGATATCCCATAACAGGGCAGAAAGCAACGCTGCCACTAAAACAGGTTTGATATCAAAGCTAACGGCAGCCAGGGAAACAGTTACCAACAGGAGAAATGCAACGATGTGATAATCAATCAGGCTTGAAAAAATAAAGCAGATGCCTGCAACCAGCAAAACAGCTCCAACACTGTAGAGGT
>JALOMU010000149.1 GCA_025455285.1 Flavihumibacter sp. | reverse complement strand
GGGATCATTCACCTGCTTCATGAAGTTCACAATTGCAATACCACCGTATTTCACATCCCGGTAGTTAATACCACCACCGATTGGTTCAAAGTTTGGACTGCTATACACGAGGTTATCAGCAACCGCTGTAATTGGTCCGGTAGTATTGCTCATAACTTCCTGAGCAATAGCTGCGGTTTTGCCGGCATCCTGGTTTTCATAACGAGCTGCAATCCGAAGCTTCAGTGTATTGGCCAGTTTAATCCATTTGGTCCAGTCTCCTTTATAAAGGACATCCGAATTACCATAGGATTTTTCAGTTGCAGTAGGTGCTGCTGACAAAGTTGCTATCGCTTCATTCAACTCACTCAGCCAGGTGGTGAACAATTGTTCCTGGCTGTCAAACACCGGATTGTACTTTCCTTCATACCGGCCCTTGATTGCTTCCGAGTAAGGAATAGAGCCATTCATATCAGTCACTTTTATTCCTTGCAGTGCACTGAGTATATAAGTAACTGCCTTCATTTTACTGTAATCGTTTTTGTCCGGCTTCAAATCAATTTGTCGGCGGATCTCAAAAAGATTAGGTAAAATATTGGCGTAATAAGCAGCATACCTTGAATTCACATTCGTTGTCAATTCATACGGACTAGAACTATAATGCTGCGTAAATCGCAACAACTGTTCCATGCTTTCCCAAACCCATTCAGTACCATCATAGGCAACCACCTGATCTTCAGCATAGGTTAGTAGAAATTTGATATCCGGATTTACAACAGTGGCAGGATTGGTATTAAGGTCTCCAAAGTCTTTCTTACAGTTCCTAGCGTCGCTCCAAAGACTATTTTTTTGAAATCATGAATCATATAAAAAAGTTTAAAAGGTCATTGATTAGAAGCTTGCCCGCAGAGAGAAAATAATACTTCTGGTCATGGGCAGGAATCCATTTATCCCTGAAAATGCAGTATTGTTGGAGTTATTGGATGCGGGGTTAAAATTGTAGGGAAGGCTATTGTACAGGTACAGCAGATCACGACCTGATACGGACAAGCTCAGTCCATTTAATTTTAATTTACTATACAACTCCCTGTTAAACGCATAACTAAGCGCTACCTGGCGCAGGGATACCCATGTACTTTCAACAATCCAATAATCAGCAACCCCGGTTGAAGAAGAACCATAACGATACATAAACTGTGGCAGGTGAGTTGGTTCAACAAGCCCTTTATCATATGCTTCCTGGTAGGTCATTCCACCAACATTTGCCTGGGAACCATCTGGTAACGTTACGGTTTGACCTGGTGCAAATACCCCTTCCGGAATTATGCCATCGTCATAGGTCTGGTTATCGTACTTACTTGTCCAGGTGATTCCACCATGTTCCGCATCGCGGCCTTTCAATGTATTGGGGAATACACCCGTATGGGTTCCGAAACGATAGCTTGCTAACACAAAATCACCCCCAACTTTTGCATCAACCAATACATTAAGAGATAGATTTTTGTAACGGAAAGTGTTATCCCATCCGGCACGGAATTTGGGATTTATATCACCCACATCCTGCCAGTAATTGCTGCGTTTAGGGAAAGCTGCACGCGCATCTCCTCTCCAGTTCAGGATTGGTAGGCCATTTCTTGGATCAGCGATTTTATTTCCGTTAGCATCAAGCGCCTGGAATGGTTCAGATTGAATGGTTGTTCTCAAAGTACCATAGGACTTGCCAACAACTGCCCAGGAACTTATTTCGGCAATATCAGCACCCAGATTATACTCTGTTCTTCCTTCATACAGAGAAACAATTTTATTTCTGTTGCGGCTAAAGTTCACTGCGGTATTCCAGGAAAAATTCTTTCCGCTTACAGGAGTTCCATCTATAGCAATTTCAACACCCTTATTCTGAATTTCACCCGCATTGATCAGAATGGATCTTACACCTGATTCAACTGGTGCTGTAATTGGAAGAATCTGGTTTTTTGTATTATCCTGGTAAAAGCTAACAGCAAAGCCTAAGCGATTATTCAGGAAACGCATATCCATACCGATTTCTTTGGAAATCTTGCGAAGCGGTTTGATATTCGGTTGCAATACCTGGCTTGATGAATAAGTGGAAGAAGGAACAGTAACTCCATTCGTATTGCTGAATCCATTCAGATTAAAGCCGGGATTAAGAATGAAAGGATCTGCATCTCCACCAAGCGCTGCAATATTTGCCCTTAGCTTTCCAAAGCTGATCCAGCTGGGCAGCCTGAAGCTTTCAGTGAAAATCCAGGAAGCACTGACTGCCGGATAATTATAAAAATTGTTGCCTTTACCATTTGTATAGGTCAGAGCAGATGACCAGTCTCCCCTCCAGGTAGCATTCAGGTAAAGCATATTTTTGTAAGAGAGGTCAGCGCTCGCATACAAAGAATTAAATCTTTTCCTGTTTAAAATTCCACCATTGGTATACGGTTGTTCTACGGAATTTGATATAAAGTAGTTACCAGGATAATTCAAACCACCCCTGGTTTCACTGGTGGAATAGGTAGTTTTGTAGTTCTGCATTTCTCCACCCACATAACCGGAGATACTAAAGTCTTCATTAAGGTCTTTATTCATCATTACCATCCACTTCATGAACTGGCTCTCCTTGGTATTGAAACCCATACTGTAGAATCCACCAGCATAGTTTCTCAACAAGCCTAATTCTTTAGACTCTGATTTGCGATAGATATTGTTGATATTACCTTCGAGTATCAGCTTGGCCCAACTGTTCAACTGGAAATCCAATGCAACACGCGTGCGAAGCAGTTGCTCATTCTGTGTATAATTGAAGTTATAGAGGGAATACCAGAACCTTGTTTCAGGTGCTTTATTGGGCTCATCCGAATTGTTTGGATCGGGAGCACCACCCAAAATACTGGTATAGTTCTCTTTTCTCATCCAATATTTGGTGTCATAATTCCTTGGTAATACCCAACTGAACATATGTCCCAGGTTAAAGGATCCAAATGCGTCGTAACCTCCAAGACGGGGAGGATTTTTTCCTTTGAAATTGGTGTAAGAGGAACTCACATCAATATTGATTCGTTTCGTGATCTTATGAGTAACCCTTAAATCAAATGCGTCTTTAGACATATTGTTGTTCAGGTAGATACCACGACCTTCATTATGATTGTACGAAAGACGGAAAGTTGATTTCTCTGTACCCGCTTCCAAAGCCAGATTCGTATTGCTGCCAAATCCCTTTTGATAAGCATCCAGGTAATTGTTGGGTTGAGGCGAATATTTGGTCATGGTGCCGTCATAATTCTGAACTTCCTGTCCTAGCATACGGGGACCCCAGTTTTCCAGTTCCCTGTTTATCTGGCGATCAATATATTGGTTACCAGTAATTGGATCTACCGGGAATACTTTGGTATACCAGTTTTCGTTTGGTTTATAATTGGGTTCTCTTGCATCCGTAAAGAATGCACCAACTGTTCCCCCTCCAAATTCATTTTGGAATTCAGGCCCTGCATAAGGATCAAAAACATTTACTGTCTGGTTGAGTGAAACGCCAACGCCTTTCCGCTGTGCTCCTTTTTTTGTTGTGATCAGAATTACACCATTGATGGCTCGTGTACCATACAAAGCCGCAGCCGCGGAACCTTTTAAAACTGAAACAGATTCGAAATCTTCCATGTTCAGGTTTTTCAGATCATTACCGAAATCGCGACCTGTACCATTGAAGACATCATTATCCATAATAACCCCATCCACAACAAAAATGGGTTGGTTATTACTACCCAGCGTTGAGTTACCACGTATTACAATTTTGGTATTTCCAAACAAACCACCCGCACCCTGATCAATATTAACACCTGCAACTTTTCCCTGCAATGCATTAATTGGGTTTACTTCGTTTGTTTTCGCCAGGTCACCTCCTTTCACTTCGGTTACAGAATAACCGAGTTGTCGCTTTTGTTTACTAATACCAAGAGCGGTAACCACAACTTCCCCAAGAGATCCATCCATCGGTTGCATTATTACTGATAGCAAACTGCTGGATCCAACTTTAATTTCCTGGGGTTTAAAGTTGACGGAACTGATTTCCAAAATGGAGTTGTTTCCACTTACCTCCAAACTAAAGCTACCCTGATCATCTGTTGAAGTAGCGTTATTTGTGCCTTTTTCTGTTACGGTAGCACCTGGCACAGGTACTCCGTTTGCATCTTTGACGTTGCCGGTCACCTTCCTCTGTTGGGCGAATGACCATGTTGTACAGGCACAGAGCAATACAACAAACAGCACCCGAATGGTTGATTTAATCATAATGGTTGGTTTTGTTAAAAACAGGTTTAAATAATTAAGTATGAATAGGGATTGGCTCAATCAGTTTTATAGGGTATTGATCAAAGCTGGTTGAATCAATTTTTTCCATTACAAGCGCTGTAGCTCCAATTATTTCTGCGTTGTAGTTCATTTGTGATATTTCCATTTTTACATCTTCTGCAATCGCTGGAATACAAAGCCTGTTTATTGCATACTGTATGGATGTTATCCAGAACTTACCAATGATTGCCCCTCTGCCACTTAATACGATCAAATCAGGATTCAGTAAATGAATAAGAATCGCCACTCCACGCCCTATCTGATAACCTGCATCGGCGATCAGTTCAATTACAAACTGGTCTCCATGAAGTGCAGCATGAACAATCAACCCAAATGCCCTTTCCGGATCAGTAGGATCAAAGTCATTGTTTAAAATGGAGTTCCTTCCGGATTGAATTCCTTCCCGTATTTTCTCCATTAAAACCAATACAGAAGCTTCTGTTTCCAGGCATCCTGTCTTTCCACAAGTACATAATTTGTTATTTTCAAAAAGAGGAAGATGGCTGAACTCGCCAGCGTAATATTTATGTCCGCGGAATATTTCTCCATTCAGGATCATTCCTAATCCAATATCCCAGCTTAAGTTCAGCACCATTGTATTATGATGCCTGTTCGCTTTACCAAACCTAAATTCGGCAAGCGCAACCAAACTTGAAATCGTATCGATAAAAACCGGTAACTGTAACTGTCTGCTTATAAATTGAGCGATACTCTTTTCAGACATTCCCTGATATAATAAACCCAACGCATTTGTAGAATCAAAAGCGCCCGATACAGCCATTCCGACTCCAAGTATGATGGACTTATCAATTCCTGAATCTGCGATCAATTCCTCAACACGCTGAGAAAATAAGACAAGCGCCTCTTCATTACTGCCAGGTACCCATTCGAATTGAGCTGAAGCAACTTTTTTATTTTGATTGGAAACAAGGTGTATCCTGGTTAGAAATTGATCAATAACCACCGATACTACAAAAAATGAATTTTCCTGTAAAACATAGGTTTTGGGTTTACGCCCCAAACCCGTTGAGCCTGGCCCACCCTCCATTACCAGGTTCTCATTTAGTAATTCATCAAGAATGCGGGTAGTTAAGGGAATACTTCTGTTAATCCGATGGCTTATCTCCGCACAGGATATCCCGGCATCAAAATAAAGCTGTTTTAATACGGCTTTTTTATAACTAAGCTTTTTATTACCCCCCAACATGACTAGCAATTCTTAACAAGGAATTAACTGAATCTATAATAAAATTCTAATTGTATTCTAATCTTTATTAAAATTTTATAAAGTTGTTCTTTATTAACCCCGAATTGCTCTCAATTATCCTTAATTCATCAAAAACCGAGTTTTGTTTAATAAAAAAAAGCCGTTGCTTCAACGCAACGGCTTAACTTATTCTTACTGAAAATTAACATCAAACCTCTTCAACCTTCATTGACTTCGCCTGACGAATCCGCTCGTTTTCATCCAGGTGGATCTTACGCATGCGGATAAAGTTCGGCGTTACCTCAATACACTCATCGTGCTGGATATATTCCATACACTCTTCCAGGCTCATCAGCGTTTTTGGTGCAATGCGGGTTGCATCATCACTTCCGCTGGCACGGTGGTTGGTCAGTTTTTTACCTTCTGTAACGTTCACCACCAGGTCGCCCGGTTTGATGTTTTCCGCCACAATCTGGCCGGCATACACATCTTCTCCCGGATCCACAAAAAAGGTTCCGCGATCCTGTAATTTATCAATAGAGTAACCTGTTGTCTTTTCGGTATTCTTGGAAATCAATACACCATTGTTACGTCCCGGAATTGGTCCTTTCCAGGGTTTGTACTCCAGGAACCGGTGCGCCATTACAGCTTCTCCGGTAGTAGCAGTCAGCATTTGAGTACGCAGACCAATCAATCCACGCGAAGGGATTTCAAATTCCAGGTGCTGCATATCCCCCTTGGTTTCCATCACATGCATCTCCCCTTTTCTGCGGG
>JALOMU010000148.1 GCA_025455285.1 Flavihumibacter sp. | reverse complement strand
CTCATACCGCCTGATCATTCCCGACAACTCCTTCTTCAGTTTGCGGGTGATTTTTTCATAACCCGCCTTGCCATAGAGGTTGTTCATTTCAGAACTGTCGGTCTGCAGATCATAAAGCTCCCAGACTTCTACCCGCTTGTAAAACCGGATCAGTTTATACCTGCCATTGCTTATCCCAAAGTGCGGAGACACCGAATGCTCCCCATTTTCATAATAATGATAATAGAGGTTTTTGCGGCCCTTATAATTCGACTCTTTAAGTAAAGGAAGCAGGGAATGTCCCTGTAGTTTTTCAGTTGATTTAACCCCGGCCAGTTCCAGCATCGTAGGTGCCAGATCCAGGTTCATCACCAGGCTGCTATCTACCCTGCCTGCCTGTATCAGTTTCGGAAAGCGCATCACCATCGGTGTCCGGAAGGATTCTTCATACATGAAACGCTTGTCGAACCAGCCATGTTCTCCCATATAAAATCCCTGGTCCGATAAATACACCACCAGGGTATTGTCTGCGAGCTTATGCCGGTCCAGGTAATCTAGCGCCCGGCCAATATTTCTGTCTAAGGAGGCTGCCGTTGCCAGGTAATCCCGCATGTATCGCTGGTACTTCCATTCTACAAGTTCTTTTCCGGTTAGCCCGCGGCTGTCAAGGTCTTGTTTGATGGCACCATAATAAGCATCAAATGCAGTTCTTTGCTTAGGAGTCATTCTGCGAATGCTGCCTTCCTTATCTGCTGCTTCCTTTGAGGGAAACATTTTCAAATCATAGCCCATGATCATGGTCTTGTCCACCGTCATATCCTGAACCGCTGCTGCTCTCCTCCCCTGGT
The DNA here is from genome assembly GCA_025455285.1 of Flavihumibacter sp. Taxonomy (GTDB): domain Bacteria; phylum Bacteroidota; class Bacteroidia; order Chitinophagales; family Chitinophagaceae; genus Flavihumibacter. The sequence continues at coordinate 4,696 of JALOMU010000148.1, read as the reverse complement.
ACGCATCATAAAAATTAGCGGGCAGGGGAAAATTAACTGTATCAAATCGCCCCATGTCCTGAATATCCGGCATCCAGGTGCGATGCGTTGCTTTATGTCCGATCACCAGGCAGAAAGGCTTGCTGGTATCTCTCCCATCCAGCCAGTTTTCGGCAATATCTTCAATGATCGTGGTGGCATAACCGTTAATTCGTTCCCGGCTGTTATCCATCTTAATAAAATCCGGGTTGAAATAGGCTCCCTGTCCGGGTAATACCTTCCAGTAACTGAATCCCTGGGGAGCACTTTCCAGGTGCCACTTCCCAATCCAGGCAGTCTGGTACCCCGATCTTGTCAGGTCTTTAATAAACGTATGTTGTGAGCTGTCGAACCGCCCGCTGACATTGTCTTTGAATCCATTTTTATGACTGTACCGGCCGGTTAATAAAACAGCGCGACTCGGTCCGCATATAGAATTGGTTACATAAGCCCGGTTGAACAGCATGCCTTCTTTTGCTATACGATCGATGGCAGGTGTTTGGGTCAGCTTGCTGCCATAGGCACTGATGGTTTGAAATGCATGATCATCTGAAATGATTATCAGGATATTCGGACGCTTTTGTTGCGCATGTATCATCATACCATGCGACAAGAACAGAAAGAACAGAAATTTTTTCATCCGGAATAGTTTTATTGATAAACTCGTACCCAGTCGATACTCATTTTAACTGGTAACTGCTTAATATCCACTTTTCCAACCCAATTACCACCTAGTTGCTGATCCACCAATAGATAGAAGGGTTGATCAAATGGCCACTGACTTGAGTCTACATCCGTTTTCCTGGGATACGTAAAGGTAGCTTTTCCGTTCACGAGAAATACCAACCTGTCCGGATACCATTCCATTGCATACACATTATAGTCCTCCCTGTTTATAGCTGCTTTTCCATAATGTGGCGGGTTTCGTTTTTCCTTTAGCTCCAGGGTATAGTAAGAATGAATCGTCTGATAAATACTGTCTTCGAAATTCAGGTGTTCCATGATATCAATTTCTCCACCTCTTGGATAGGGTCCGTATTTGGTTGTTGCAGGCAGCATCCAGATGGCTGGCCATGCTCCTTGTGAAGATTCAAGTTTAGCTTTTATCTCCACGCGACCGTATTGCCAGGCAAACTTATCTTTAGTATAAATGCCGCCTGTAAGAAAAGGTCTTGGGTCTTTCAAAGTATCCTTATTCACAACACCAATTAATTCCAGCTTTCCCCCCTGTAGGTTATAACAGGCAGGCTCAGACGCAGTCATATGCCTGTTCCAGTCAGATTTGCCAGGTGGGATACGGGTCCATTTGGAACTGTCCAAATCCGGGCTGCTAAACTCGTCTGACCATACCAGCTTCCACTTTTTCTCTCCTCTTCCTTTCGATTGCACATACATATAATCATCACTTACCGCGTATGGCTTTGTTGTACAACCATTGCCAATAAGCAGTATTGGAATTGATAAGCACACTAAAAATCGTATCATATAACAAGAATAATTGTACCGTCTCCCTATTTGCAGAAAGTTATATAATTCCCAGCGTTGATTAATCCCTAAATGATATCAAACGTTTGCGTAAATTGAGTTCTTCTTAATCTTGTTAAATCACAAAATGAAAATACTGGTTATTTCACTTATTAGTTTGTTGCTGGTATCAGGTACATATTCATTTGCACAAGAAAGCAAATCTGATAAGCTGTCCTGGACGGCTGATCAAAAATTACAACTGTCAGACTTCAGCATAAAATCTGCCGCACCCAACGAACCTTCTTCTCATGCAGAATTTTCCATCACTTATAAAGCAGGTGGGAAAGAATTGCTTTCTTCCAACCTGAACAAACGTGTGCTAAATGAATTCATTCGTACCGGGTCCTGGATCGATACCACCCAGGATGTACAGCAGGTGCTTCGGTATCAGCAGGCCTCTTTTGATCTCTGTGAAGTGTATGTACGCCAATTCAGAAAAGCCTTGTACGATAACAAACCCAAAATCAAACGACTCTCTTTTGTGGATGAGCTCAACGAAACCTACACCAATGCATATTCGAAACGCCGGTTGGAATATGATCTGGAAACCAAAGCGGGTACGGATCTGGCAGCACAGGAAAAGTGGGAAGCTCTTATAAAAAAGGAGCTCGATCAACTGAAAGAATACGCTGTTGAAAAGTAACTGATATGTTTGCTGCTTTATTTAATTATTGCTCGCAATTAGTGTCTTTCACAATGGAAGAGCAGCAAATCATTGAAAGTTATTTTAGCGTCAGACAGGTACCCAAAAAGTTCACTCTTATTCAAAATGGGAAAATAGCCCGTGAACTGTATTTCATCAACAAGGGCCTGCTGCGCTTGTATTACACCAAAGACACAGAAGATATCACTGCTTTCATTTTTCGGGAACACCTCTTTGCCAGTTCGTATGATAGTTTTCTCCGGCAGACTCCAAGCATACAGGGATTAGACACCCTCGAAGATTCCGAATTGCTGGTGATCACCTACGATGATCTCAATACGCTCTACAAGAAAGTGCCCCGTATGGAAACCCTGGCAAGGAAAATTGCAGAACAACGCTTTATTAATGCCCAACTAATTTTGTCCTCTTACATTCTTGATAGTCCCGAAGAACGCTGGAAAAAATTTGAAGCATCCAATGGAGACCTCCTGCTTCGCGTGCCGCATCACATGATTGCTTCCTTCCTTGGTATTACCCCGGTTTCTCTTAGCCGCATCCGGAAGCGCTTACAGGGTTCCTGAAATTTTCTTTACAAAAGTTAATGAAAGCCCGGTTGAGTTGGTGCTAGCTTTGCTCCAGCAAATCAAACATCATGAACAAAGAAATCAAAACCGAAATCATTATCAATGCCAGCAGGGAAAAGATCTGGAATGTATTAACCAACTTTGAAGCGTATCCGCAATGGAATCCATTTGTTGTGAGGATTGAAGGCAAGCCTATTAAAGGAACCCGCTTGAAAAATACCCTGCAAAATGGCGATAAACAATTTCAATTCAAACCCATTGTAACAGCTGCAGAACCTGGCAAATCCTTCGCCTGGCTGGGCTCTGTACTGGTGAAAGGAATATTCGACGGGCATCATTCCTTTGAATTGGAAGAAGTTGGCAATGGGCAGGTAAAGCTCATCCATTCCGAAAAATTCAGCGGGATACTTAGTGGCTTTCTTCTTAAAAAAATTGGTGCAGACACAAAACAGAATTTTGTTAAATTCAATGAAGCACTAAAAAACAGAGTGGAATCATAGAGCACCCCATATGAAGCCCAACCGCATCGCGTACATTGACAATATCAAAGTGTTTCTGACCTGCCTGGTGGTTGCCCACCACGCTGCCCAGGCATACGGACCAACAGGTGGTGTATGGGTGGTGGACGATCCTTTTAAAGCACAATGGCTTGGGAAGTTCTTCTTTATTAATGCTTCCTATATGATGGGTTTGTATTTTTTTATCTCGGGATACTTTATGGTATTTAGTATACGAAATAAAACCGCGACTGTCTTTCTAAGGGATCGGCTGAAAAGACTGGGGTTACCCTTGCTGTTTTTTACTTTCCTGGTATTCCTTCCTTTCAATTACCTGGGCGCAGATAAACCCGGCAACCTGGTGAATTTTTTCCTGGATACCTATTTCAACAAACCTCCTATTGCAACGGGACATTTATGGTTTGTAGCATCGCTGCTTGCCTATTCTATCATTTATCTGGTATGCTGCCATAAGTTGTTTCTTAAATGGGCTTCAGCTAATCGGTCGCTGAAAGTCTGGAACCTATTGGTGTTTGCCGCAATCATTATTTTATTTAGTGCCCTGATCCGGACCTGGTACCCGATTGATGCCTGGCGCACCTGGGTCATTCCAATTGAACCGGCCCACCTGCCCCAGTATTTATTCCTCTTCCTCGCGGGCACTTATTTTCATCATGCGAATTGGCTGATAGAACTTTCCTGGAAGCATGCTTTGCCTTTTATCGTATTAACAGTTATCGGGTACAATACCAGCAGCTACTGGATCGGCTCTGCTTTCAGCCAATGGATTTCAGAGCCGTTGCTGGAAACCCTGCTCTGTTTCAGTATCAGTATCAGTCTGATGGTAGGTTTTAGACAAGGGTTCAATCAAGCTAATTCACTGATGAAGATTCTTTCGGACAATGCGTATGGAATTTACCTGGTTCACCTGCTCCTGGTAATTGCGCTGCAAATGCTGGTGCTGAAATTAAACTGGAACCCTAATTTGAAGTTTATTGTAGTAACGGTTGCCGGGATTGGCAGTTCATTGCTGGCCTCCCACCTCTTGCGGAAAATTCCTGCAGTTAAAAGAATAATCTAACCCAATAGGTTTTCATTTTACTTCCATCAACCGGTTCAACGCCGCAATCACTGTTTGGGGTTTTTCATTCTGAATAAAATGACCGCTTGCCACTAATTCAAAATGACTGTTTTTATTTTTACCAGACCAACTTTTTAGTTCATCGATCCAGATTTTCTTCAACGGAATTTCGGCTTCAGACCATTCTTTAAAACTTCCGGCAGCCAGTACTTCTATCTTCCCTTTATACTGCTGATCTGAAATGGACGCCTGCATCATGGTGGGCGACATTGCATCGAATTCATCCTGCGCCGCCTGGTTGCCGGCATAACGGGTGGTAAAAATTCCGGTATAGATATCCGGATAT